>JAEOTF010000324.1 GCA_016840025.1 Candidatus Hodarchaeota archaeon | reverse complement strand
ATCTTCCCAGTGGGAAGGTAGGGCAGCTTAAAGGCGAGGGGGGTCTTCGAGGGATGCCTATGGGAGAGGGTTAAGACATTGTGGTGCACTTTAAACCCACTCTGGTTATATTTCAGGGTGGTGAAATATTGTTTCCCTTTAAACCTGGGGGACGGGCATTGCTATCGCCATTCTTGCGTAAGGCGAAAAAAGACTTATAGTCCGCGTCTAAGGTCTTCAACGTGAGCTGAAGGACTTTGGAATAGACCCAGGTGTATTCTGGATAGCGTTTCTTTAACGCAGGAAGTTTATTTTGTTGCTCAATGTATTGGACAGGGTGGTACGGCTTATTAGGGTTCTTGAGATGGCTCTTCCAGCGCTCTTGGCGTTCTTGTAAGGCAAAATTATATACTAACCTACAACGTTCCGCAAGAGCCCACAAAACCTGCCGTTGCCCCTCGGTGGGATAGATCTGCGTCTTGTAAGTTAGAATCATATCTTTCTTTTACGTTTGTCCCCTTTTTAAACCTATCTGTTCGCCATTCATCCCCCACCTGAAGGAAGGGGACTTCTGGTGTGTTTAGTTGAAAATATAATTAGAATTTGGCTCATAAAACCGACATACTACTAGTGGTCTTTCTAGCCCTTTTTCTATGTGGGAGTATTCCATCCTTCCTTAAAGGCTTATTAGCAGGGGAAAATCCTTAAATACAGGCGGTTTTTTAATCCACTCCTTTTTCACCCTTCTTGGTGTATTAATACTGTGTCTTCCAAGAAAATCGGAATAATCTAACTTATTATAACCTTTTGGAGATAGGGAACAACTTTTTCTTTTTCTATTAATTCTTTGAGTTCCATGATAAGGGTCTTAGTAAGTTCTTTATCGGAACTTGCTGCCTCAAGACGAACACTGCTGTTTTCTTTTGAATGTTCGATTACATCAACAATCAATAAAACTACATCTGTTTGAATAAACTTTCCGCTTCCTCCTGCCAGTAGTCTTCCAATAAATCCTTTTTCTGTTTTTTGACCAATTTTACGCAAAATTTGAAAGTTTCTTTTTGGAAGAAGGGAAGATAGGTGTTCTAAGATTACTACTCCTGGTTTTCCCCATGCTTCCATGTTTACAATGGTCTTGGTCTTGAAATGTTGTAGAAGTATTGCAACTTCCTCATTTGTTTTCATAAGCGGTATTAGAAGATCCGAAAATATCAACACATCAGTTGGATGAACAAGTATAGTGGTATCCCCTTCGTGGTCTCTATACTGTGCCTCAGCTCTAATTTTTCCTATTATCTGTGTTTCGAGGGTGTCCAGCCGAAACATGAACGTACCAAGTCCATCCTGCGGGATTGTTGCCGCTTTCATTTCCTTACGTAATGGTCGAAGAGACTCCGGATAGCCAATTAACCGAACTAAAATTTCATTAATCGGCCAAAGAGTATGGTTTTTAATCTGTACGGTAAAAACACATTGATCATTAATAAGCTGCCAATTTCTCGTAACTAGAATTACACCAGAGTCTTCTTCAGGTTTTGAACCACGTTCCTCATCGGTTGAACTCGCGTAGGGTTCATTAATTCTCTTGTTTTCCCTTTCTAAAGTTGGTAATGATGCTTTTTCTACCTTTCTCAATTTCTTTATTGATGCGTAGCTACGATCGGATGTAATAACCATTTTAGCTATCTTTGTAAAAACTTCGTCGATGTTAGTTCCTTCTAAGCCTGATACAGTCCAATAAGTCGCTTTAAAGCCATATTTTTTACCAATCTCCTCGATTTTTCTCATAAGTTTCTTGATATGGATCTCCGTAACTTTTCCTGGATGGGTGTCCAGAAGGTCTACCTTATTTCCTAAGACAATAAACGGTACCAAACTTCTTCCAGAGGCGAAAGAAAGTTTTTTTATCCATTTAGGAATATTTAGAAATGATTTAGGGTTATTTAGGTCAAAAATTATTAGTGCTCCTTGAGATTTTAAGAGAAACGGATTATTTCGCTCAAAGAATTGCAGTCCTCCTCCTACATCTGCAATTTGCAGTAATACTTCATGTCCATCGACTGTAGTATACTTTTCCGCATAATCGGCTCCTATTGTTTCTATAGAACTGTGGGATAATTCATCAACAGGAACTTCCGTGATGTTTTCTCTTACATAGAAAGAACGGATTGTCGTCTTTCCAACGCCCACGTCTCCTAACATCAATATTTTGATATGTTCCGACAACTTATCCTCAATAACTTCTTTTTTAAGATCGCAAAAAAACCTTCTTAAAACTGAAATCATCAAATAACCCGTTCTATAAAATTTCTTCAATTATAACAACTATGGTGGAAAACCTGTCGGCTAAAGAAGACCTAATTACATTCATTAATTCATCAAAAAACACCAAAGAGGGGAAATTAGGCATTCTATGTGTGGGAAACGACTTAAGAGGTGATGATGGAGTAGGACCACTTATAGCGAAGCAGTTAAAAGAGCAGATCGGGAATAGAATTGTCGTTCTCGATGTTGGTTCCGTTCCTCAAAATTTTCTGAGTTTTATTTCGGAAGAGAAAATTTCACATGTATTACTTATTGACGCTGTTGAATTCCACGCAGATGTGGGGACGGTGGGTCTTTTCGATGTTACAGACCTGCAAGAATACCAAGTGACGTTTAGTACACATTTTATTCCAATGAAAGTCTTTGTCGGTTATTGGATAAAAGAGACAGGCGCAACTTTCCGCATTCTTGGAGTACAACCTAAAATCCTAGACTTTGGAGCCCCTATGAGTGAAGAAGTAGTGAAAGCTGCAGACAACATAGTTGGATTATTAAGTTCCATCATTAATAGCACTTAGATGTCAAAGGTAATTAGTCATTATCAAGAAAAAAAACTAACTAACAAAAAAAAGAGTGGGTGTTGAGTGTCGTCTAAAACGCAATTCCCAAGGCATTAACAGCTTGTAATGCAAAGTCAACGAACGGAGCGGGGAACAATCCTGTGAGGATCACCAAGATTGACAGCAAAATAATCGCTAGTTTCATTGACCACGAGTTTTTCAGTTTGTTTCGCTCATCAAAGCGATCTATGTACTCTTGATCCATATCTGACTTATCAAACACGATATATTTGATAATCCAGAGGTATCCTACCGCCGCGAAGAACGTGATGAACAACATCGTGAGCCCTGTTAGCAAGGCCAGATCTTGATCAGGGTTCTCGAATAGAGCCACGATAAGCTGGAGCTTAGACCAGAATCCTCCTGTCAGCGGAATGGATGCCAGCGAAAACAGTCCAATGGTCAAACATGTACCGATTATCGGTTCTCGACGTCCTAATCCTTTATAATAATCCAGGTAATACGTACCTGTTCCAATAATCAGATATCCCGTGATACAAAAGACGACACCCTTGGCTGCGGCGTGGTTCAAGGCGTGAAAGAGGGTCGCAGTGAGTCCAATTTCGTTAGCAGTGCCTAATCCCGTGATCAAATAGCCCATGTGTGAAATCGTTGAAAACGCGAAGATCCGTTTGAGGTTTCTTGCTTTTGGATCAGTTCGCATGAACTGAATGATTACAAAGAGATTGCCCTGTAGTGATGTCAGAATACCAATCCAAATTAATAAAGTTCCCCAATCGCCGCCTACACTAATATCAAGTGGGATGATGAAGAGGGTTAGGGTTCTGAGGATACCATATGTACCGCCAAGGACAATAAGACCCGAGAGCATTGCATGCGCTGGTGGGGGGGCTGCCGGGTGTGCGTCGGGAAGCCAGGTGTTGAAGAATAAGATCGCGGCCTTGACACCGAAACCTAGAACGAGCAGGATAATTGCCAGAGAAAGCACAACATTCAATTGAAGATTAGCGTTTGCTAAGTCCTCAAATCTGAGTAATCCTGTTACACCGTAAATCAACGCTATACCGTAGAGGAACACAATGCTGCCAGTAGAGGACATCATGAGGTATTTAAAGCCTGCTTCTGACGATTCTTGACTTCGATAAAAGCCTACCATTGCATAGGCACAGAGAGCCATGCCTTCATAGGCGACGAAGAGAGTAAAATAATCTTCTGCCAATACAGTCAGGTTTAGTCCTGCTATTACTGTTAACAATAATGCATAGAACCGTGCTAGCTCATCAAACTCGTCCATGAAATTAATGCAGTAGATGGAGATCGCAAAATGCACTATAGTGAATATGAGTATAAAGAAAAGCGAGGCTCCATCAGCTCTTAAGGTAAGTAATGTGTCATCAGTGTAGAGGACACCATTACCTTCTTCCAAGTATGTTCTTCCAGCCATAATGGCCAATAAGATGTCTAGTAAGGCACCAAGGAATGCGACTGCATGAGTGACATTCTTCTGGAATCTATTTGGTGCTTTTAGAAGCCATTCAAGTAAGATCAGAAGAAAAGCCGTTCCTAGAGGGACAATAGCGAATACGAGTAATGGGATTTCAGTTCCAAAGAATTCTAGAGTTGCCATGATATCACCTCAGAATACTAATAGCACAAGTACCACTGTAAGACCGACCAACCCAAGTAATGACATGTTATAATTCAGGTCTCCGGTCTGCAACCTTCGGAGTTTCCAGTCTGCCCACATAAAGAGATCTATCAGTCCCTGATAAATCTTATCAAGGTAGAATCCTTCACGGGCAAGGATATAACACGCATTGAGTAGCGTATATTTTCGTACAACAGGCATCACTGTTCGAGGTCTGCCATCATAGTAAAGGAGGTAACCAATGACTATACCGGTGATGATTAATAGAACAGCAACGACGAAGTTGATTAGAGCAATATCTTCAGGAATAAAGTGCAATGGATCATGCTCGAAGTGACCAAACATTGGTTCAAAGTAGTCATTGAGGAACACTGGACCGAGAAATCCTGTTACTAGGACTAAGAGTGCTAAGATTGTAGTAACGCCTCGCATAACTAAGCCAGGCGTCTCTACTTTCAATCCTTCTGGTTTT
>JAEOTF010000323.1 GCA_016840025.1 Candidatus Hodarchaeota archaeon | reverse complement strand
GACAAGATACTTTTCAATTCTTAAGACCAAAATATTATCAAGGTGTACAAGGGATTATCCTAATAATGGATGTCTCTAACATTGAATCCTACAATAATCTCCCCAAATGGATGACAGAAGTCAATACACATTGTGGTAAAGTACCTACATTGTTACTTGCTAACAAAATTGATTTAGATCGTAAAATTTCTGTAAATATGGGAGAGAGAAAAGCTAAAGAGCTAGAAATTAATTATTTGGAAGCTTCGGCTAAAACAGGCGAAAAAGTGAAAGATACATTTACTATGCTAACTTTGAAGATCCTTGAAGCGGAAGGATTACTTACTGAGGAAATAAATGAAGAAAAGTCATTCATTGAACAAATAGCAACATTGGAAGATCAAATCACAGTCATGACAGAAGAAAGGAATGAAGCCGTAGAAAAAGGATTGCAATTGGAAAAGGATCTTGCTGCTGCCCAAATGAAAATCACAGAATTATCAGAAGGGATGAGGGTTGCAACTGAAACTATCCGAGAATCCAAAATCAAGATTACTAAACTAAAAGAGGAACTTGAAAAGACCAAAAAGTCTCGATTAAGTGTTCTTAGTTTAGAAGATTTAACGGCAAAATTCAAAGAAGCGCGAGCTGCTGCTGAAGAAGCTAATGAAAAGCTGAAAAAAGCGAAAAAACGAGAAATTGAGCTCGAAAACATCATACGTACCCTTCGTGGAGGTAAAAAGAAAACTAGAAGCGATTTTTATAAGGAATTTGACATTTAATGCACCTAAAATGAATAAAAAAAATATTCAGATTATATAACACAAGAAGGAGTTTGTATTACGTATTTGTCTTTAGGAATCGAATATTATCATTTCTAAATAAAATGTGCTTTAACCATATTCAAACAGTTTTTAACTGTTTTAATTTTTCAATTAGCTGGTGATTCTCCTGCTGAAGAGTAATAACTTCTTCACATTTATCACCAAACATTTTTTGAATCTTTGTTAACTCAGATGGAGCTATAGGTGGTATTAAAGTTTCTTTCTTCTCTTTTAGAACTTCAAGTTCCGTTCTTAGCTTTTGGTTCCGACTTTTGGCTAACTCTAAATCTCTCTCTAAAACTCTGGTTTTTCGTTCCTCACTAATAAGCTGTTCTTTAATTACTCCTATTTCTTTTCTAGTAATGCCATGTGCTTTTTTTTCGTCATATAGTTCCTCTTGTATTTTCTCAAGGGTTTCTTTTGTTTTCTTAAAGGCATCTTTAAGATTGAAAAGGTAATTCTTTATATTCTCACTATCATAATCAATAATGTCGAATTCTTCTTTAGTAAATTTGTCAAAATCCAAGAACTTACACCTAGTATTTTTTACATACTTGTTCTGAAAATCAATCCTAGCTTTTTGAAGCATTGCAATTTAGGAATATTGTTATATTTGTAGAATTCACCTAAAATTATTCATTTCGATTTTTCTTCTCAGTTCCAGGCTGCGTAGAAATGATGAGTGTTCCATCCTTATTATTAATAATGAAATTCCCCTCAAGAATAATTTTCTTACATTGAAATGGAAGTTCTAGAGCCTCCATTTCTTCTTTCTCATCATTTTTTTTCCAAGGGGGATATTTAGCATAAGAAGTGATTTTTGCTTGAGGAAAGTCAACATCCACCCAGATTTCGCCATTATTAATTCGTTTTTTCCATATGTCTAATTCCGAATCGGGGTGTTTTGAGAAAAAAGTGTAAGTTTCTCCACTCTTTTTTTCAAAAAGAAAATCCAACACAGTTCTATTGTCCTTATTTATATCCACATTAAGCATCTTTTGGACTACCAAAATTTATTCCTCCAGTTGAGATATTTAATATCAATAAGATTCTTTAATTTTGTTTATTAAAAATCCTAAAATATCTCAAAATATCCATTATACGATCTCTTTAACTCATATGAATTAATATAGGAGATATTGGCATGACTATTATCGAAAAATTTGCGGACGCGGGTGGTATTCGAACTAAATATTTAGAATCAGGGTCAGGAACCCCTATGGTGCTTTTACATGGGCTCGCTGTATGGTCTGGGGTTTGGAAATTTAATATTGAATCATTAGCCCAAGATTATCGTGTTATCGTGCCTGATCTAATAGGTCATGGAGATACTGACAAACCTCAAAAAGGAAGCTACGATCCTTCATTCTATAGTAAATGGTTGGCTGATTTTTTGGAGGATGTAGAAGTAAAAGATGCAGCACTTGTAGGTAATTCATTAGCAGGTGGGATAGTTTTTCATTACGTAGCTACATTTCCACATACAATTACACATCTAATCCTATTGGATCCTGCTGGTATTAGTCGTAGCCTTTGTTTAGAATATCGACTGGTTACTTTGCCAATAATTGGCAAATTTCTTGCTCGTCCATCCTACAAAGCAATTAAAAAGCTGTGGGAGAAGTCTTTTGCAGATTCTAAACGTCTCCCTGAAGAATTTGTAAAAGAACACTTTGAACGTGCGAAAGATCCTCTTGGCCAGTATCCTTTCAATCAAACACTAAAACAAAATGCAGGAATTAGAGGAATTAAGAATCAAATTGTTAACCATTTTGAAGAATATAGTTCTAATATGAAAATCCCCATTTTAATCATTTGGGGGGATGAAGATGAGATAATCCCAATGCCTAAGAAAGACTATGTCCTTAAATTTCTCCCACACGCTCAATTTGAAGTAATCCCTGATTGTGGTCATACTCCCATGATAGAACATCCTGAAACCGTCAATCGTATGATTTTAGACTTTTTAGAAGGATAAAAACTAATTATTCTAGATCAATCCCCCTTTTACAATTCATTTAATCTCTTATCTATTTCAATAGTTGGGACTAACTGATCCATGCTCTTGATCGCTCAACTGCTTGTTGCCATTTATCATAGAGTTTATTACGATCCTTATCCTCTATCTGAGGATTAAATTCTTGATCTATACTCCAATTTTTCCTTAAATCATCCATATTTTCCCAAAAACCGCAAGCTAATCCTGCTGCATATGCGGCTCCGAGTGCTGTAGTTTCCTCTATTTTTGGTCTCATACATTTAATTCCAAGAATATCCGCCTGTAATTGCATTAGGAAGTTATTCTTCGATGCACCTCCATCTACCCGTAAATTTTTGAGTTTTATACCACTATCTTTAACCATTGCTTCTAGTACATCACGAGTTTGATAACAAATAGCTTCTAACGCAGCTCTAGTGATGTGTGATCTATTTGTTCCACGAGTAATACCTAATATAGTTCCTCGGGCCGAAGCATCCCAATATGGTGCAAATAGTCCAACAAAAGCTGGAACAAAATAAACACCGCCTGTATCAGAAACAGATTCCGCGATGGGTTCAGATTCTGGCGCAGAATCAATGATTTGGAGCTGATCGCGAAGCCATTGAATCACCGCACCCCCTATAGCTATGGAACCCTCAAGTGCATAAACAGATTTTCCTTTCTCTAGACTGTAAGCACAAGTTGTCAACAACCCATTATGAGATTTCTTAATCTCCTTACCTAAATTCGTAAGAAGAAAAAGACCCGTTCCATATGTATTTTTGCATTCTCCTGGTTCAAAGCAAGTTTGACCGAATAATGCAGCTTGTTGATCACCTAAATCCCCGCAAACCGGTATCGACATTCCTAAATTCGAATCGCATTCTCCATAATATTCACGATCACTAGATGGCCTAATTTCAGGAAGAATAGATAGAGGGATATCAAGTAGTTCTAATAGCTCTGTATCCCATTCTAAAGTGCGTAGATTCATTAACATTGTACGTGATGCATTTGTATAGTCTGTTACATGAGTTCCGCTTGTTAAATTCCATATAAGCCATGAATCTATATTACCAAATAGTACTTCACCTTTCTCCGCCTTTTCCCGAATTCCTTTCCCGCTATCCAATAACCATTTTATTTTAGATCCTGAAAAATAGGTCGCTATTTTAAGTCCGGTAGTCTCAGTAATTAATTCATCATATCCCCCTCTAGAAAGTTCTTTACAAATATCATCTGTTCGAGTATCCTGCCATACCAAGGCATTGTGAAGTGGTTTCCCAGTCTTTTTATCCCATATAATTGTAGTTTCTCGTTGATTAGTGACACCTAAACCAACAATTTCCTCAACATGATCAGATTGTCTATTTAATACGTCCTTTATCACTCTTTTTGTATTCTGCCAAATTTCTAGAGGATCATGTTCTACCCATCCTGGTTTTGGAAAGATTTGTTGGTGTTCTTTGTACGAAGAATCAATTACTGATCCAGAATAATCAAAAAGCATGAAACGTGTTCCAGTTGTACCTTGATCGATTGCTCCAACGACTTTCATTAGTGGAACAGACTCCTATAAAAGTTAATCATTGAAATAAAGCTAATACATAAAGAACCAAAAATAGTTTTTTTATTAGGTAGAAAATCATATGTGGTGTCCTAGTTGTCGTTCTCGTGGAGAACGGATTAAAATGAAAGTTATTAAAAGGAAAGGTGGTTTTCATAAGCAGACTAAATGGACCTGTCCTAGTTGTGGGCTTGTACGAATGCAAAAACGCTCCAAAAATAATTAAATGTGAAACAAGTCTCGATGTTGTTCAATGGTACTAGTAAAACGGTTTTTCTTAGAAACAATCCTGACCTTTTATGAAAATGTATCTATCTAACTCTGTTAAAAATAAGTACCGCTTCACGACTTCTTCATTCATCACATATTTATTCTTCCTAAGAGTTTCGTAGTTTTCGAGTTAAAAGAATAAAAATAAAAGCAACTAAAAACGTCTCTAACCTCAGAAATGGAACTGGGTTTGGGGGTGGAGAAGTTAAACCATCTGTACCTTGAAGAGTGACCATGGCTTCATTTGAGTAATCACTCTCCCCAACTGCATTCATGGCTGTAACAACATAGTAATATGTTCCATCATTAGATACTGTAGAGTCAACAAAGACAAGACTAGTGGTACTACCAACAAAGGAGTACGGTTCACCGCTGGTAAGTGAGCGATATACTCGGTACTCAAGAATGGGAGTTCCGCCATCACTAGCTGGATCATCCCAACTTAGAGTTATCATTTTCTCACCTACTATCGTGGATAAACTTTGAGGTGCACTAGAAATAGTCGAAACAGGTGAAGGGGAAGTGAGTGAAGATATTACCCACCCTGCTCCGTGAAGTGTGCCATTATACCCATTATCTGAACTGTCGAAAAGGGTGGAACCTCTTCCTTCATCACAATGATACCAAGCAACAACTCCATCTCTTGAAGGATAGATTCCATAGGTCTCATAATCTTCTTGAACTTCAGTAGCCACAAGAGCGTGATTCAAAATACGAACTTCATCGATGATCCCTGCAAAATTTTGAATTGCAGGATTAGCTTGATTAGCACCGATATGAGTTTGATAATCAGCTCCATTAAGATCAAAGGAGTTATTAACAGTTGCAATATAGTTACCGTTAATATAGACCGTTATTTCCCCGTTAGTTTCATTATACACCGCAGCAATAAATGTCCAGACTTCTTTATTTATTATTCCGACAAAATTATAATTCCATACAGTACCGAAACCATTCCTTCCACCGACCCACACTTCCCCCTCGTAAATTCCAAGTGACACTCCACGTGTGTTCTCGGAGTTTCCTCTGTTTAATATTGCACACCAACCATTAACTGAGTTTGCGTTGACCCACACCTCATAGGTTATTACTGAGGATCCGTAGTCGTCACCTACAGCCGAAATATCTACATAGTCATCCTCACCATCAAAACTCAAAGCATAATTATCTTCAGAAGGAATCGGTAAAACCCACTGGAAAACTTCGATTCTATCGTTGTGTAAATCAGTAACGTAAATTGATCCAGTTGAATCCATAGCCACCTGACTTGGATAATCAAATTCTCCATCTCCAGAACCAAGAACTCCCCATTCTAAGATAAAATTGCCATTGCAATCAAAAACTTGGATACGATTGTTATTTCTGTCTGTTACATACACAAGTCCCTTTGGATCAGTCACAATAGAACCTGGGTAATTAAATTCCCCTTCTCCTGAACCCGAGGAACCCCATTCTAAGATAAAATTGCCATTGCAGTCAAAGACTTGGACCCGCGCATTATTCCGATCTGTAACATACACATAACCTGTAGAATTAATCGCAATACCAAGAGGTTGCTGAAATTGCCCATCACCAGAACCTTCTGTCCCCCATTGCGTGAAATAGTTCCCACTAGGGTCAAACACTTGAATTCTATGATTCAAAACATCTGCAGCATAGACAAACCCTGATGCATTAATTGCAATTCTAGAGGGCACATTAAATTGCCCCTCTCCCGAACCCGAGGAACCCCATTTAGTCACAAAGTTCCCACTAGGGTCAAACACCTGGATTCTATCATTATTTACATCCACAACATACAAGTACCCAGTAGTATTGACTGCAAGTGGACTAGGCCAATCGAACTGCCCATCTTCTGTACCATAGGACCCCCATTTAGTGATAAAGTTGCCATTGTCATCAAATACTTGAATCCGGTAGTTGTCTCGATCAGCTACATAGATAAAGTCTGTAGAATTGATTGCAATGCCATTAGGACTGTTAAATTGCCCATCTCCTGACCCTGTAGAACCCCATTTGGTAACAAACTGAATATCTAGGGATGAAGAGGAGATCGGTGAGCGGAAGACTTGAATACGATGGTTGTTAAAGTCTGTAATAAATAAAAATCCTGATGAGTTCATTGCTATTCCATGTGGCCAATCAAATTGCCCATCTGCGGTACCGAGACTACCCCATTTAGTGATAAAGTTCCCATTAGCATCAAATACCTGGATACGATGATTATTTCTATCTACAATATAAATAATCCCTATTGACTTGAATAGAATGTCAGTTGGCAAATTTAATTGCCCATCTCCCGTCCCATAATTACCAAACTTGGTAAGAAAAGTCCCATTAGCATCAAACACCTGGATACGGTGATTATCTCTATCTGCAACATATACAAATCCTGTTGAATTAATAGTCAGTTTTTGAGGCCAGGCAAACTCCCCGTCTCCTGCCCCATAAGAACCCCATTTAGAGATAAAATTCCCTTTTGCATCAAATACTTGAATACGATGATTAGTTGTGTCACTTACATAGATATAGCCTGTTGAATTGATCGCGATCCCTGCGGGCCAATCGAATTGTCCATCTCCCGTACCATAGCTACCCCATTTTGTGATAAAGTTCCCATTAGCATCAAATACCTGGATACGATGATTTACATAATCATTAACATAAACAAAACCCGTTAAATTAACTGCAATTCCTGCAGGCCAATTTAATTGTCCATCATCCGTACCATAGCTACCCCATTTAGTGATAAAGTTCCCATTAGCATCAAACACCTGGATTCGATGATTATCTCTATCTGTTACATATACATATCCAGTGGTGTTAATCGCAATTCCATGAGGATAATTGAATTGCCCATCACCCGAACCAGAATAGCCCCATTTGGTGACAAACAGAGTACTCCCAAATTCATCTGACTGGGATACTGAAGTGGATCTAATTTCGGAAAAAGGAGTCTTAGAATCAAGTTGAGCAGAAAAATCTCGATTTTTCATTATAGTTTTTGATTCAGAAAGCCTATAATTCAAAAAAATAGTTGATAAGATTAGAATGAGAAATATCACAATCCAAGAAAGAAATTTCCTGTTATTTATTTTCATACTTCAACCCCAGAATATTTTATATAAATATTCTAATATTTATTTATATAGTTTATAGCCTAACGCAAATTAATCCTTTCTCTTTGAACTTCTTTTCAGATATAAGCCTTTTTTTCTTTTTTACTGGTTAACTATAACCGGAATCCTCAAGTAACTTACTTTTCAAGAGGTTAATGCACTT
>JAEOTF010000322.1 GCA_016840025.1 Candidatus Hodarchaeota archaeon | reverse complement strand
GATTACAGGCAACCCTCCTTTCTTCACGACTCCAGTCTTATGCATATCTTTAAAAGACTGATTGTATGCAAATTCATTAAGAAAAGCTTGTAATATCAGAAATGTAGAAATCCTCCGAGAGGGGTAAATCAAAAGTGACAAAAATAGAAGTTATTCGAGACTATGCGCGACGAGTCGCATCCATGGAAGGTTTTGAGATCGGTGACCCGCTTTATGTTAGTGAAATAACGTTCATACCGATCCTTCAGCATGAAATTCCGCGTGCAGAACGTGAATATCTAACACTAGCCGAAGCTTTAGAAGAAGGACTTTGTCGAATTACTGAGAAAGGAACTGAAGTAGCCCATATTATCTTTGAAAACGTTTCCAAATCTCTTCCTATATTGATTGAGGAAGGAGATATCTTTCAAGGGCTGGGAACCCAAGATCGAATTGCTGTGGGTACTATCATGGTGGAACCTGGAGCTAAAGTTGAAATAAGTGTCAAATGTGTTCATGCTCCTCACGCTTTACATAGAGGGGCTGCTTTTGGCTATTCGGGCAAAGCTAGCCGACTTATGCTCAACAAACTCCGCCATATGAAATCAGAAACAGCAAAGCTTGGAATGGCTGCCTCTACGATTAGTCAATCTGAAGTTTGGTCTACAGTATCTGAAGAAGCTGCCGCTGAGGTAGTTAGTGATCAAACAAAGTATCATGAAGTAGTAATGGCTCGAAAAACCCGTAGCAAAGAACGTTTTAAAGATTTAAACTTCCCTGAGAATACTGTTGGTATAACTGTTGTAGATTCTAATGGTAAATTGAAGGCAATCGAAATCCATCGCTCTCCCCGTAATTTTCGACTTCGAAAAGCCTCTATTCTTGAGTCCATTGAAGCTACCATCCAATGGGAAGCTCAAAATAAGGCCCCTTTCACGAAAGCGGAAGAAACTGTGAAAAATCTCTTTAAAAAACTCACAACTCTTGAAGAAGATAAAGATACCCATAAACAAATTGAAATTGATGGTTTAGTAATCAATGCCGAAGGTATCTCAGGTGAGGCCTTTACAACAGCTTTCTATTCTGGAATTTGCCCAGAATGTGGTAAATCAAAGCCTCGAAAGAAGTCTTGTCCAACATGCGGATTCGAAGAAACAGTACTAGAAGAAGTAGCTTATATGAGCCTTATGTAATTATTCCTTTTTCTATTCTTTTTTCTCTATTTTTCTTCTTCTATTAGAACCAATGTATTTGAAACTGCTCTATCAATAATAATCTCGCCCAGATCTGCAACATATGCCGTCATTCGAATAATATTATCGATAACCGCCGACAGAAGGAGAGCTACTTCCACTTTATATTCTCTGAGTTGATTGTCGATTTCAAAAAGTCCTTTTCTCATACTTCGGGCTTGTTCAACTATATAATTACCCGAAATAAGGTCTAACTTGAAGAATGCATCTCGTCCATTGCGTAATAGCTCACTTATTCTCTTTCCTGCGTTTGTGATATTTTCTAGAACTAATTCTGGGATTTTTAATGCCCCTCTATTATATATCTCACATAATTCGGTAATGAGTAGACATCTATCACCAATCCGCTCAAGGATTCGAACTAATGGAAAATAATCAAGAATCTCGGTTCTTTTCATCCCTATCTCCCGTAAAAGTTTTGGATGCCTTTGAGCTACATGTAATTGGCGCATCATAAGGAAACAAAAGCGATCGAGAGTATCTTCACTCTTCCTCACATCCTCACTCTTTTCATGTTCTCCTAAAAGGACCTTCATTGCATCTTCAAGCATTACAGGAACTACAAGGAATGCCCGTCGGAAGCTTGTTTCAATCTTCATACGGGTAGTTTCAATAAGACTTTGACAAACTAATTTGTGGGTATCTTCCTCAATTATTTCCAGACCCGATACGCGCCCTAGTGCACTATTTACCGCCTTTTTCATTTCTTTATTAATTTCACCTTGTGTTTTGAGAATAATGTGGTCTGCACCAGCTAAATAAGCACTGAGAATCCAACGTTCGATATCCAATTCCTCTTGCGTACTTAATTCGAGTTTTGCTTTATATGCAATTTCACGCCGGTCTGTTGGAAAAATATCGATTGATCCGTCATCTTCTTCAACAATAGTGACCGAATCACCTTTTTGGATACCAATTCGTTCGACCCATCCTTTTGGTAAGCTTACAACATAGGTAGACTTCCCAGTGAATTGAACTTTCCGAACTTCAGGATTTCTTGGCATAGATGTGAAGTTTCTTGATAAGCATTAAAATCTATATAGATTAATTGGAAACAATTTTTACGAACTATTTATGTCTGATAGATTAGAAAGGATTTAAGCTGGCAATCAGATAATCTTTGATGATTTTTATACTGTGAACGGCTAAAATAGGTTGGCTTAATAGATAGAGGAGTTAACTTATTCATTTAAAGGTGAGTTAATTGGCTACAGATCCTGAATTGATTTTTGCATTAATTGGCGCATTCGTTGGTGTAGGAACAGGTGGTTATGGAGCAATCCAATCATGGATAACTCAACGTAAAACACGACAAATTAGTTTGGAAATGCTAATGACGAAAATAGACATGAGTTTTTCATACAATATATTTGAATTAGACGATCATAAGGTGCTGCATGGCATAATTACGTTTAAAAATCTAGGAACCACAAATTTACGAATTCCAGAATTTCAGATCGATGGAGAAGACCGTTCTAAGCAATTTGCAAAAGCTTATCAGGGTGAGGACTTCTCAGCAGTAAATAATTTTGAAATTCAGCGATTTAGTGGCGTTAATAATAGTCATTTAGTTAAATTTGGTATGACTGGTTCTCGTTCCTTTTTTATCAAATATACAGATAATATTTACAGTAAGCGTGAAGGCAGAGTACGTATATTGGACATGAAGTCCAATATTTCGCGATACATTTCCGAGAAAATTGAAAAAATGAAGGAATCTGATAGAGAGAGCCTTCAAGAATATTTTTTCAAAACTACTTTAGGAAAAGAAATCCGGGGTTTTCAATTATTCCCAGGTGCTGAAAAAACCCAGGAGTTTATGCTCGAATATGAAGGAACCGGAGTTTGTTACCTTAACGTAGAAACAACAACAGTTCGGATGCTTCAGAGCTCAATTGATGAGTATGAAAGATTAAAGAGCTTGGGTGACGAAATAGTTCAGCTAGGAAGGTTAGATCTTGAACATGAAGAAAAGTTCCGTAACTTAACTCAATCAAGTCTGACGCCTGCGTCTAAAGAACTTGAGCGGCAGAAAGAAACATTTTTAGTCTATTTGAAATGAAATTAAGAATCCTTGTATTTTCAGTTATGACTTTTAGCTAAGACCCAATTACCTTAACATCTTCCACACGTAGAGAAGGCACTACTGAATTCTGAAATCGTTTTATATCATTTCCAATCCCAGAAATCTGCTTAAACCAGTCAAATGCTATTCCAGAGATCATCCCACTCTTTATCGGATATTTAATCTCTCCTTTTTCAATATAAAACGCACGAGAAAGCTGTGCACTGATTTGTCCAGATCCTTCTTGTGGGAAACCCGCCATCTCCTCAACTAAGACACCTTTATCTACTTCCGCTATTAATTCTTCTTTTGTTTTATTCCCTTTTTGGATCATTAAATTTGAAGGATAGATATCTGGTTTTGTACGATAACCATTCCCAATGATCATGCGTGTCATATTAAAACCCCCACCAAAACGTGAAGCATTAGCTGTATTTTTTGTGTTTAACGAATTCGCGGAAGTCGCAGAATGAAGAAAACTTTCTAGTTTACCTTTCCTGATTAGATGGGTTTTTTGCGAAAGGCTCCCTTCATCATCAAAACTTCTGGAACTAAATCCATTTTCTAAGATTGCGTTATCTATTATTGTTAAACTCTCTGAAGCAACTTTTTGAGCTATTTTTTTGTTCCAATTAGATCGACCAGAAATTACATGCTCACCTTTGAGAGCATCAATTAATACATCCTTTAACTGATATGAAACAGCTGGTGGCGCAAAAATCACAGTACCTTGGAAAGATGGAAGAGTTTGCTTTCCAAACATTTCAATTACGCTTTTACCAACATTTTCACCGACTTGCTCGGGTCTAAATTCCACTTTTCTGCTAACTTCAGCATCCCATGTACTACCGGTCACTTCACCCCTATCTTGACCGCTTCCTGCAAGTGCGAGAATTGTTTTTGTTTCTTTCTCTGAGAAATCTACGCCTAAGTCATTTATGACTCCTCTCCAACCCGAGATGCATGATACCACTCCCCATTTTGCTATCACACGCTTATCAAAGTCTTCAGCTGCCTTTACTGCCCTTCTTGCAACATTAACTACCTCTTCAACGGTTATATCATTAATACGAGAATCAAATAAGCCATTCACCGATAAAAGTTGAGTTGGTTCTGGAAGAGAAAAATTTTGTACTTCAGAACTCACCCTAGCAATAGACAATGCCTTATCCGCAGTATCTAAAATTTTTTCCTCATTTAAAGTATTGGTACAGGTAAATCCAACTTTATTATTCAGAGTAACAACTCGAAAACCAACACCTAAATCGTACAAATTACTTTGGCTTTGGATTTCAGAATCACGGATATTAACTTCAATTATTTGAGTACCTGTGAAAAAGGCTTCAACGTGTGTTACATCTTCCTTTCTAGAAACTACATTAATTGCTTTCTGAGTGAAATCTCTCAAATAATCCCAGTTTTCTTCTAAGTTACTCATCTATTTTCCTCCTGTTCCTCCGACCATTATCTCACATCTAATTACAGGAACTATCCGCCCTTGAATTGCCCATTGTCCTTTACCACAAGCTCCTGGACGAAGAATTGACTCTTTGCCAACAGCATCAATGGTTTTAAAGACTTCCATTGCATTGCCAGCAACATTTGCTCCTCGTAACTCTTCCGCTAATTGCCCCTTTCTTATCCAATGAGCATTTTGAAATCCAAATGTAAAGTCACCACTAACGTCTGCTTGACCACCAAAAGTTCCTTTCAGAAATAATCCTTCCTTGACATCTTCTATCATTTCTTCGAACGAATGGTCTCTAGCTTCAATTCCAATGTTCGTTTGTCTAATTAATGGTTCAACACTGTAATCCCAAGCATGAGAATTTCCAGTGGGAGCAGCACCACTCATTGAAGCACTAGTTAGGTCGTGCATATAGGATTTTAATATTCCATTCTCAATAAGGATGGTACGGTTGCATTCAATCCCTTCATCATCATAAGAAAAGAAACCCAAACCACCTGATATTTGTCCATCATCATAGATTGTAATATGTTCTGAAGAAACTAGCTCCCCTATTCGATCACTGAAACCTCCCCCAGTCATAGCCAAATCTGCTTCTAATGGATGACCAATAGCTTCATGTAATAATGTGGCACATAAAGCTGGATCAACAACTACTTTAAACTTTCCAGAAGGTGGCGTTTTTACCTCTAGAAGTCTAACTGCTTTCTCGCCTGCTTTTTTCCCCACTGAATACGGGGTTTTTTCATCAAATATTTCTAATCCACCAGAATAACCAACCATTTCAGAGGCAGGACAAGTTGTACTGTTGTTTTTTGCTATAACATCTACAAATAGTTGTACACGTGGGATTTTTTCGCTAATCCGTGAACCCTCAGAGCTTAAAAAGAATTTATTATCTTCCACACTGATATAAGAAGCTGTAATATCTGAAATATTGGCTCCTGCTTCTTTTGCGCCTTTATAAGCCTCTAAAGGAATTTGTAATATTTCTTCACTTGACAGATCTCGGAATGACTTTTTAATCGGTACTGATGTGTCTTTCTCTACTTCTTTAACAGATTCTAAGGTTATCTGCTGTTTTTTTAAGGTTTCAGAAGCTTGCGCTAATTTTATTGCGTTAATAAGCGATTGTTGAACACTTTCAGTATCAAGTATGTTAGTTGAACTGAAACCCCAGGCTCCATTTACCAGAACTCTACAAGAACTTCCACTTAATAAAATATTAGAAAAATCTTCAATAACACCATTTTTGACAGTACAAAGCGTTATTAGTCGTTGTTGACCACGTAAATGAACTACATCTGCTTGATCTACCATTTTTAATTGTAAGCACTTCTCTAAGATTTCAAACATCATAAACAAGTCCAGAGTGGGGATAAAAGTATCTACTAGTCTAAAGAAGAGAAGGAATAAATGTATTTTCTTAAAGATAGAAGTCCAAAGCATAATCTGGAATAATAATGTTAGTCGGCATTTATGACAAGTATCAAAATAGTTATCGGAGTAAACAAATCATACAAGCTATCCAAGCCCAAGGACACAAGGCTATCCTCATAAAACAATGGCAAATATCGATTTCTTCTCACCCTACTCATATAAAGCTAGGTTCAAAGAATATGCAAGATTTTGATTTGCTTTTTGTTGCGAATTTAGGACGCGAGTCTCTAGTCCGTGCGGATTTCCGACTGAATCTGTTTGAGTGGCTTCAACGCCATGGATTACCAGTTGTCAACTCAGCTAAAACTATTCGGATTTCTCGTGATAAAGCTCAAACGTTTTTTGCTCTTTCAGAACAAGGAATTCCAATTCCTCCTACATTAGTAACTGAACAACCATCAGAAGTCTTGGCTTTTGTTGAGCGCTATAATTCCTGTATCTTGAAACCTACCATCGGTTCTCAAGGTCGTGGTGTCTTCTTTTTAAATGCCCAGATGTCTGAGTCCGAATTACTATCATTACTTGATCATTATAGTCGTACGTTTGGACAGGGGGTTTTTCTTGTTCAAAAAAGACTTGAAACAAAAGGATTTGATATCCGTGCTCTCATTGTTGGTGATCAGCAAGTTTCTGCTTATAAACGTGTAATCGACCAATCTGGTCTCGCTAATCTTCACCGTGGTGGGAAACCCGCTCCTTGTGATATAGATGTGAGTGGTCTTGCCTTGCGAGCTACAAAAGCCGTAGGTGGTGAAGTAGTAGGTGTTGATCTTATTCACTCACCCGAAGGGTTAGTCGTTACAGAGATTAACTCTTGTCCAGGGTGGAAAGGCGAAATAATCTTAAAAAGGGTTGATGTACCATCCTTCATAGCTAAATATTTGATTAAAAAGAAAAGACAATTATAAAATGGCAATATATTTTGAATAATCAATAAAATCGGTCATTTTCATGTTTAATGCCATTCTTAAACCTCTTACGCAGTGAACCCCTCTGGGACGAGAGCGGAGTATTCATCCCTTTTGAGTTAGGTGATATTGCCACAGATTCAGATTATGAGAAATATAATCTTGCTAAGCAAGATATGGGGGGACAATATTATAGTACAGACATCTCTACCTTTAAAACCTTACAACCCCTCATTTATAACCTTGCTTTCTATCAAGAACCTGAAATAAAGTCAGAATGGGTATGGATGGCGATAGTAGGGGTAATTTGTGGCAGTGGCGGGGTGGTTCTAGGCTACTGGCAGTGGAAAAAACGAAAAGCTGCCAAGAAATTCATTGATACTCTGGGAGAGCAATCCAAAGAGAGTTAATTTCATGACGGCTTGTGTTTCTCTTGGAACCCCAAGCTTGTTATTTTCCCTCTATCACCAGTATAGATCCCAATAATATGATTATATGAGAAATGGTCAATAGTAGTATTGTTCAATTAGGTCACCTTAAAAATCGAGAATTGAGTGTAGAAAGTGAATAGTCAGGTTTAGAAAATTGCTGCGTCTAAAATCAAGAATTTCAGTTCATTCCTTTTCTAATTGAATCTCTCTCATGGAAGGCTGAATGAGGGACCGATCATGAGTGGCTAAGAGGAGGGTTGGTCGAAGCTGTTGTTGGATAGCGAGTACAGTCTCAATCAAGTCTTTAGCAAGTTCACTATCAAGATTCGCGGTAGGTTCATCTAATACGATCAAGGGCGGTGCTTTTACCAAGGCCGTCGCTAAGGCTGCGCGTTGGAGTTCTCCTCCGGATAATGTTTCTATTGGAGAATGAGCACGATGAGCAATACGACAAGCTGCGAGGAGGGTTTGAATCCACGACTCATACCTCGTGACGTCTTTTCCTTGAATCGATATAATCAGGTTTAGAATCTCATAAGGAGACAACCCAGGAAAAAGTGTCTTATTTTGGCGAACTATCCCAATTCGCTCTTTTCTGAATTCTCGAAGTTCATTAACAGAGAGGTTGGTGAGGGGTGTGCCTAGAACACCAATTTGGCCGCTATCTGGTTTAAAAAGACCGAGAAGCATGCCTAAAAGCGTAGTCTTACCTACTCCACTGACGCCTGTCAGAATTACAGTTTCTCCGTGCCTAATCTCGCAATCAAAGTCGTTAAAGATGATTTGTTGGTGGGTGCCTGTTGTGTAACTCTTATCTATATTTTCACAGACGATTGATAACCCGTCATAAGAGTACCATTCCTCTGATTCTGAAGGCATGGTAGCGACTAGTTGGTCGAGTGCATCATAATACGCCTTAGATTCGGCTATGTCAGGCTGTTGTTCGTCCACGGGACGAGGATTCGAAAGCGAGACCGTTCCATTAGAGTTAAGATGGAAAAGGACTTCTTTAGTGACTTTAAGATGGTCAATAATAGGAGCAGGTAATTTGACATGAAAAGACTGGTCAATATACGCCCGAAATTGTTGTTCTGCTCGTTTTTCTAATGCTTTCTCTTTGATTTGAGAAGTTATTTCTTTATCTTCTTCCTCCAATAAAATTTGACTACTAATGGGAGGAGACTCCAAAGACAGCGGACTTTTTTCACTAACACTTGAGAGACGCCCACTCTCGATGAGAAAAGTTCGATCTACAACTTTTTCAAATGATTTATCGTGGGTAACTACCACTACAGACGCATCAAAGTCTTGCACTGCGGAGCGAAGAGTTTCTTGCACAAGACGAGCGTTTTCCCGGTCTAATTGTCCGGTGGGTTCATCAGCCAGGAGTAACCGGGGGTGTTTGATAAGCGCTGCGAGCAGAGAGACACGTAGGCCTTCTCCCCCTGAGATTTTACCTACTTTGCGATTTTGAAGATAAAGGAGATTCCATTCTTTCAGAAGCTTAAACGCGTCCTTTTTAGCATTTTTCTTGGACAGGCCGGCTTGGCGTGCAAAAAGGAGGATATTATCTAAGACTGAAAGGGTCGAAAACAGATTCTGATAAACGAACTGTTCCACAAGCCCAATGATCTTCTGTCTTAATACAGATAACTGAAAAAAAGATAATTTACTATAGTCCAGTTGTCCTAACCGAATTTGCCCACTTGTCGCCTGATCTAATCCAGCTAAAAGACGAAGAAGGGTGGTCTTGCCTGCCCCACTCGGTCCCACAATACCGACCACTTCTTTTACCTTCAAATCAAAGTCACAGCCCCTCAATGCGGGAATAGGCGCCTTTGTCACGGGGTTGTGATAGATTTTGATAAGATCTTGACAGACCAGTAGATTATTCTTGGCGAACTTCATAATCTGGAGCACCTTCCATGTACCAATAGGTTATAGTCCAAATACCGAGAGAAAGCCCCATAATTCCTAACATTAAGAAGCCATAATAAAGCCACGAAAAGGCAGGAAAGAAAGGGAGAACAAGTTCTCGAAAATGAAGAAGAGTCGGAATATTAAGGAGAAAAAGGCACGTTGGAACAACCATGAGTAACGTACTGAGAAGCAATTGTATTGTAAATTCAACCAGTGCGAGACTTTTTTCGGTTTGCCTATTAAGACCGACTAAGTCTAAAAATTCTAATTGTTTTTGGCGATTATTTTTAATGGACAGAGCATCGTTACTGAAAATGGCAATGGCTTCCAGAACACCAAGAACCATTAAAAATGTTAGAATCTGCGGTAGGATCAATGCACTAGGGGTGTATTGAGCCATTAGTTTGTCGTCCCATGAAGAGCCTTCCATATCAAATTCCCTCTCTAACCGCTCACAGATTAATTTGCTTTTATTTGGTTCCTTGACTTTTACTAATATAGCTTTTTCGAGGGTGACAAAAGACCCTGAAGAGTTAACTATTTGGCTCCATGTTTGTTCACTCATTACCATTTTGGGGTTTATTGTGGCTTCCTTGGCTTTTTCGTCTTCAAGTCGCTGTTCTTCATACAAAAGACCCGGGAAACGTTGAAATGTCGCCTTACACTGTAAAGAAATTGTCGTTCCACTGACCGCAGGGGTCAAGTAAAAGGAGTGATTGGCACCTACTTCCCATCTGAGAAGTTCATGAGAATTTTGGTCCAGTAAGACAACGCCATGATGGTCCAACGCTTTCACATGGCTCTTAAAGCCGTCAAATCCTAAATATTGACCATCAAACCGATGGAGTACTGTGCTATAAGATTTAGGTGAAATGACGAGCACCTGCACCGATGGTCTTGCGAAGAGGTTCCACTCAACCCGGGTGATTGCTGAGGCTTCACTCACTTCAGAATTAGCGCGAACAGCATCTACCCTGGTTGTATTATTATTTCCGATTAGTTTAACGTCTGTACCTGTTATGAAATAGGCACTTTCATGTGTATGTCTCTCTATATTTTTCATTATCCCAATACTCCCCACTATAAGAAGAAGTAAGATAATGTAGGTGGAAAGAGATGCCCAATAGTTCCAAATGCCTTTGGAAACGCGCCAAAAG
>JAEOTF010000046.1 GCA_016840025.1 Candidatus Hodarchaeota archaeon | reverse complement strand
GTTCAGATTTGGTTTCGCTCTTAATATATAAAATTCTAATTAGATGTCATCCAATAAAAATATAAAATATCGTCATGTATAACTAAATTAATTTGAATTATTAGTTTTTAACAAAAATGGTGGTTAAGATGAGCATCAACCGTTTTATGATATTTTTCTCTGTATTATTACTTACAATAAGTCTTTTTTTACCGATATTTGCCTTAATAAATGTTACTAACACATCAAATGTTTTTAAAGGGGAAGCTATACCGACTGCTGCAGAATATTTGCTTCTAACCGAAGTTGGTTATCGTGCTCCAGCTGGTGAAAGTGAATATCTAGAAATCTACAATCCAACCGTTTCTACCATAAATCTAACAAATTACTATATTTCAGATGCAGTTAGTAATTATTGGGAAATTGTTTTGGGTACAGTTACAACATCCTCTACTGATTGGATCTATAAATTTCCTAATGGAGCTGCAATCGATCCTGATGAATATGTTGTGATAACAGAGGACAACACCTATTTTTATAATAGATTTGCTTTCGATGCAGATTATGAAATTACCGATATGGTCAATGTTGGCACAGCAACACCTACTTTTTCAATGTCTAATGCTGGAGAAGCTATTGTACTTTTTTACTGGGATGGAATTTCAGATTTAGTAACTGATGTAGACATGGTAAGCTGGGATCCAGATGTTGTTGATAGAGTAGATAAAACAGGCGTTACAATTGATAGCAACTATGATGGCGATGCAGTTACGTCTGCTTACGAGGATGAGACCGCTGCGGCAAGTCAGTCACCTGCAGGACCACTTGTTGAAGAAGGCGAATCTATACATCGAATAGATTACACGGAAGGAACAGAAGTCAGTAGTGGTGGTAATGGTATATTCGGTCATGATGAAACATCAGAAGACTGGTCTAATACATGGACTGTCGCTTTGGAGTTCGAAGTAGTAGTTCCAGAAATGCCATTATTCTTGATTCCTTACGGAATTAGTGCATTATTTGTCACAATAGTTTTACTAAATAGAAATAATCCTTTAAAAGATCAAAAAAAGGAAGAAAGGATTCTAGGGGTGATCTAATTGAAAAGTCGATTAAGTAAAAATATATTCATTACATTATTTATTTTAATAAATATAATTATAGCAACAAGTATTAGTGATATTAAACTCAATTCTTTATTATATGAAGAAAAAAATTCAGAACTTAGAAAATCTCCCTCTGTAATACTATTTACCGATCATGATCCAATATATATAATTAGTAACCAGAATTTTACAGATACAGCTAACTTGCCTGAGAATCAATGGCCTGGAGATGGGTCAAAAGATGATCCGTATGTGATTAAAGGGCTAAATATTACTAGTTCTACATCGAGAGGCATATGGATTACTAATGTGGATTTTTATTTTACCATCACTGATTGTTTTGTAAAAGCAACTAGTTCTGGCCTAGGTGATGGAATAATTCTGAGTTTAACAAAGAATGGATTAGTAATTAATAATACAATAGAAGATAGTGGAAGATATGGAGTTTACATGAGTTCATCTCAAAATAATACGATTTTTAACAACACAATTTCAAATTGTACGTATGATGGAGTTTATTGTGGATCCTTCGCAAGCGACAATGATATAGTCGATAATACCATCTTTAACTGTACAAATGGAATAGGTGTTGGAACTGATGAATCATATAACTATATTGCAAATAACACAATTTATCAAAATGAAAAAGGAATTAGATTCAGTTCTAGCGCCAATAATACTGTCTTCAGCAATACCATTACTGATAATGAATATGGGATTCATTTAGATACTCAATGTCTGGATAATAAAATTCTTAACAACAGTATATCCGAACAGTTCTATGATGGGATTTATTTATACAAATCACGAGACAATCTTATTGCGAATAATACAATCTGGGATAATAATTACGGAATTAATTTATGGGATTCCTGTACAGGAAATAATATTGAATGTAATAAATTGAGGAAGAACAGAGGTACTTCAATTAGATTGAATGCTGCTAGCTATAATACTGTATTCCAAAATTCTATAATTAATAATTCATATCGGGGAATTTTTTCATACGGTTCTGATAATGAGGTTATCAACAATACTCTCATTAATATCGATGGGACTGGAATTCTTGTCGATGCGGGGGGTTCAAACGATATTATCAATAATACTATTTCTAACTGCACATACGACGGAATCTACCTAGTTAGTTCTGGTTTTTATCATAATAACATCATAAGCAATAATAGTATTACCGATGCCAAGGAATACGGCATTCATATGTATCAATCGCCTAATAATACCATTATTCACAATGAAATGAATTATTGTGGTATGTATTTTACTGATTCGAATCAAGAAACCTATATACAATTTGAAGTGACAGGCAATCTAGTGAATGGAAAAAAATTAGTCTTTTATCAAAGTCTGGAAAATGTTGGAACTTTGCAACCAGATTTAGGTCAAATAGTGCTGATAAATAGTAGCAATGCTATTATCAGTAATCAAATATTATCCAATACTTCAGTTGGTATAATAGTAGTACATTGTAACAACACTATAATTCGTAACAATACCATAAGTCAGAATATTGATGGGATACGTTTTAATGGGGTTATCGATAGTACTATTGAAGACAATGTGATAGAAAGAAATGATAGATATGGATTTTACTTAGAGAGAGACTCTGATAATAATACAATCTTTGGTAATGTCCTTGATAGCAATAATGATGGTATTACTATAGCTTACTGCGAAAATAATTCCGTTTATAATAATACAATTCTTTCTAATGAGAAATATGCAATAGAGATGAATCGTGGCACTAACACTACAATAAAATATAACAATATTATCGGAAATAACTTAGGAACTTTTACATTAGGTTTTGTCGATGGTCAATGGGTAGTTTTATTTTCTCAAGCTGATGATAGCTCAAATTATGGAACAAATAACACCTTTGAATATAATTTCTGGGAGGACTGGACTAAACCCGATACAACCCCACCAGACGGTATTGTAGATTTTCCTTATGAGATTGCAGGTGATGAAGAGAATAATGATCCTTATCCAGTAACTACTGCTTATGAAACTGATGCCCACTATATTATCAGACCATCTATAATTGAACCGAATGGTTCATCCCCTATTACTGGAACAGTAACTATTAGCTGGACAACCGCTCTTGATTCTGAGGCTCATGATATTGTGTATAATGCTTATTATACTACTAGTCTCTTTGGTGGAGATTGGAAATTAATAGATGATGGTTTAACTAGTACCAGTTGTGAGTGGGATTCTCTAGTGTTATTAAATGGTTCAGCTTGTATTATAAAAGTTAATGCAAGCTGTTCTGAAGGCAGAAGAACAGCTGCTGTTTCGAATTTACTCTGGATAGATCATCCTCATGTATTACCGGAGCCAACATTAGTCTATCCTAATGGAGGAGAAAGTCTTTCAGGTACAGTTACTATCGAATGGTCAAACAGTTCTGATCCTTTAGGGCATGAAGTTAATTTTACTATTTATTATTCTGCCGATGGTGGTAATACATGGGTTACTTTAGCGACAGATCTTACCAATAATACTTTTAATTGGGATACTACTAGTGTTGTTGACGGCGCCAACTATCTTATTCGAATTAATGCTAGCTGTTCAGAAGGATTATGGGTCATTGATACTTCTGATAATGTTTTTAGTATTAATAATCAAGCCCAAAGTGAATTAAGGTTCAAAGTGGTTTTACCGATAGTACTTTTATCGATAGTGCTTTTACTATTTATAATCAAGCCCAAAATGAAAGAACGGTAGTCAACTGTTGTCGATTTTGTTATCAGGTTATCGTATAACAACAACTTAGGCGTCTTAATATCATTAGCTTAATTTAGAAGTTTTCAATATTCTAAAAAGCTATAAGCAAAGTCTCTCCTTATGAAGGCTAGAGACTTAGATATTCCCTTTGATGGGGAAACTGGTAAATTTAATGCTATTACGGATGTTAAGGGGGTAGAAGTTGGTCACTCTACAATCATTGAAGGGCATGGGAAATTAGTAGTTGGAAAAGGTCCCATTAGAACAGGGGTTACTGGGATTTTTCCTTGTGGTAAAACACCTGACGAAATCTATGCAGCTTTGTTTTCCTACAACGGTAATGGGGAAATGACTGGAACTATATGGATCGAGGAGGCGGGTCAGTTGAGAGGTCCTTTATGTATCACCAATACTCATAGTGTTGGTATTGTAAGAGATGCTGTGATAAAGTGGAGTCTAAAAAATGAATTATATTCGGGAGACATATTTTGGGGGTTGCCAGTTGTCGCTGAAACTTATGATGGATTATTGAACGACATTAATGGCTTTCATGTGAAGAAAAAGCATGTTTTTACTGCATTAAATACAGCAAGGAATGGTTCTGTAGAGGAAGGTAATGTCGGAGGAGGTACAGGAATGCAATGCCATCAATTTAAAGGGGGGATTGGGACAAGTTCACGTATTCTCCCTGAGGAACATGGAAGTTATACAATTGGGGTATTAGTACAAGCAAACTACGGATGGAGAGAACATCTTACAATAGCGGGAATACCTGTAGGAAAAGAATTGAATAATTTAATGCCTAAATTCCATTTTGAAGACCAAATAGCAGATAATAATATGCATACAAATGGTCAAGGGTCTATCATTGTCATTGTGGCAACAGATGCTCCCTTACTTCCTTATCAGTTAAAAAGAATAGCAAAACGTGTACCAGCAGGACTGGCAAGGGTTGGGGGATATGGTGGGCATACTTCTGGCGACATTTTCTTAGCATTCTCCACTGTGAACAAATTAGGGAGAGGAACAGCTGACAATGATCGTGTATTTTCGGTTAAGACGTTAAATGACAATTTAATTTCACCCTTATTTAAAGCTACAGCTGAAGCAACTGAGGAAGCGATTATAAATGCAATGGTGAACGCTGAAACTATGGAAGGTATCAATAATAATGTAGTGTATGCATTACCCCATAAGGAGTTACAAGAGATATTAAAAAAACACAATCGATTGATCTAAAAATATAATCGGTTGATCAAGGTTTTAAATTTATCAGAACCTTGTAAAAAATATGATAAGCTAGGATTTTTTTGATATAATCACGATACTGATTGATATTTATCTTTGACTTAAGGTTATTCTATTATTGTAAGTGATAGTAAAAATTATAAACAGATATTGTCACTCCATTGTCGGTGTATGTCATTCGATCCTTTTCTCAATATTTCACTAAAGGATCATGATTCTGGATCTTATAGAAGAACATCGGGAAATTAGGTGAAAACTATGAAAGTAGAAACATATAAAGTCTATAATCCTAATAAAAAAATAAAAATCAATCCTAATGAATCTATAAAGCAAGCACTCGTTCAAACTGATTTAATCCTCAAAATTTTAGGGGAAATTAAACCAGAGATTTCAAATAAGTATATTTCAGCTCTTAAAAAGAGATTAAAGGAATCAATTGAAGATTTTCACATTGACACTGATTTATTTGAGCTAGATGAAATAAGAAAGGTACTAGTTGTACTGAATGATTATCTCGATTTACAGGAGCTGGTTATACAGCTTACATGTAAATTTTTAGATGTACCAAAGCCCTTTACCCCCCAAGAAAAGATTGAAGTCTTAAGCTTGAATTATATTAAAACTATAGACAAGATGTCTTATTACAGGGTCAAAGCTTTTACAGATGTATTAAATAGAGCTGCAGGGATCTCATTATGGAAGAAAATTCTTAATCAAAAATTAATTGAGGAAAGGGAGAAAAATAAAGCAGCAAAAAGTGGTCAAAAAGAATTGTCTTCCGCAGAAATAATAGAAGGAGCAATTAAATATTGGACAAAGCTTGGAATGGCCGATTTTACAGTAGCAATATTAGATGAACATATGGACCTGATGAGATTTGACAAGTGTCTTGTCCATGAAGCTCTCAAGGATTTAAATGATCCTGATATTGCCTATCTAGCATCGTGTTTTATCGGGGATGCTGAGGAATATAATACTGGAAAAACACGGTATCTAAGAAGAACACAAACCCTTCATCACGGTGATTTCTGTGATGAGCTCCGCTGGGATCCTAGAATCCACGACAATCCCGAACAACCTTCCCTCGATTTTACACGGAAGCTTAGTGGGGGAGTGGTCTCTAAGAAATCTCTAGAAGCTAAAAAAGAGAAAGAAGAGAGGAGATAATTTGTCAGAAGCCATCGTAAAACAATATCACGGGATTTCACTAGTTCAAAGAGATGTTAGGGTTTTAGAAGAACTTGAACTACTTATTGGAGAACCATTGCCTCAAATGGACGAAATAGAGTGGAATACATTTGGATATAAAGTGGAAGATGAACAACTAGTAAAACTGGGGATATATAACAAGGGATTGAATCCTCTTCCAGAGAGTATCGGAGATCTCACAAAGCTTGAATGTTTAATTGCTCGTTTCAATAAGTTATCGTCTCTTCCGACAAATTTATGGAACCTCACCAACCTTACAGTCTTAGATGTAAGGAATAATGAGATAAAAAAAATACCGAAAGAAATAGGAAATCTAATAAATCTTCGATCGTTGAATGGAGGAGCAAATCCAATAACATCCCTCCCAGAGACGATAGGAAAGTTAACAAAGCTTGAAATCCTCGCTTTTAACTTAACCCAATTGAAAGAACTCCCAGAAACAATTGGTGAGTTAAAAAACCTCAAAGAACTATGGATGGAAGGCAATCAATTGATTTCAGTCCCTGACACTATTGGGAGTTTATCAAGTCTTACTCATCTCTTTCTAGCCAGGAACCAGATATCTTCTATTCCCGACTCAATAGGGAAATTATCTAACCTTGATTATGTATATTTCAGGTATAATAAATTAACATCTATACCAGAAAGTATCGGAAATTTAACTAACCTCCGAGGACTCTGTGTAGATAACAATCATTTGAAAACGTTACCAGAGAGCATTGAAAAACTAATAAACCTTAAAGCAATTGATGCGCGAAATAATCAGCTGACTTCGCTTCCAAAGGGTATCAAAAACCTCTCTAATCTTACTCATTTTATGTTAATGAAGAATCAGTTGAATGAACTCCCTGAATCAATAGAGAACTTAACAAGCCTTCTTGAATTATATCTACAAAACAACTGCCTTACTGATCTCCCAGGAACAATTGAAAAACTTTCAAACATTGAAACTCTAAACTTACGAGATAACCAATTGACAACTCTACCAGTTAGTATCGGTAATCTCAAAAATCTCAAAGAACTTTACATAGAATGCAATAATTTGAACTCTCTTCCTGAAAGTATAGGTAACTTGTCACTTCTCGAAGATTTGTTATTGACTTCTAATCGATTAACTGAATTACCAGAGACAATAGGGAGCCTTACCAATCTTCAAATATTGGATGTAGGAAGTAATCGGCTGGAAAAACTACCAGAGACGATTGGAAATCTGTTAAATCTCAGAAATCTGGACGCACGAGATAATCTATTGAGAACATTACCAGAGACGATTGGAGACCTAACTAATCTACAAGAATTGTGGTTAGGTTACAATGAATTACAATTTTTACCAGAAAGCATAGGAAACCTTTCAAACCTCATTAAATTTTATGTACGGAGAAACTGGCTTAATACCATCCCTGAAACGATCGGTAACCTAACTAACCTTACTCACCTTAATTGTTCGAGGAATGAATTAGCCTCACTTCCAGAAAATATTGATCAACTCACAAAATTACAGTACCTATGGATAAAAAATCATTATTGGTCAGAGATAACGCTTCCGGAAGAAGTTCTTCAATATCTTGAGCAGCAAGGATGTACTATTTATCGTTGAAAAACTCAGAGGAGAGTTAATCATTTTAACTATGAGCTGATGGATTATTATGCAGATTAAAGCTTTTAGTGTTTGCAATTCTGACGTAAGGCGAAAAATAAACCCAAGTAGCAATACAACTGAAATGATGAGTTGAGATTATGCAAATAGAAATCTATAATGTGTACAATCCTAAGGCAAAAAAAGCAATTAATCCTAATGAATGCATAAAAGAAGCTTTTTCTAGGACAGAACAAATACTCAAGTATCTCTTAGAGATTAAACCGGAGATAAAAGATGATTATCTAGACGCTCTGAAAAAACGGGTAGTTGATGAAGTAAGAGATTATCGGGTGGATTCTAAATGCTTTGATCTCGATGAAATAAGGAAAGAACTAACCGTTCTACAGGGTTATAGTGATTTAGAGGAGCTGGTTCTTCAATTCACCAGTAAATATCTGGCCTTACCAGAGAATTATCAATTTAGGCAAAAAAAATATGATGTTCAACAATTGAATGAAGAAAAAGCCTATAGCATTTTACCCTATCATAAACTCAAAGCGATTATAGAAGTATTGGGTAAAGAGGAAGGGATCCGAGTATGGAAACAAGTTATGTTTCGTTTAGTGGATGAACGGTTAAAAAACAGTAATATCAAAAAAAGATCAAGATTAGAGACTAAAAAGCTCGTTGTCAAACGTTGGAGTGAAACTGAGTATGTCGATTTCACATTAGCGGTGTTTGATGAGCATAAGGTATTATATCGTTTTGACAGATGTACTGTACATGAAGCTATGAAGCATCTCAATGATCCAGATATTGCATATCTCGCTACTTGTTACTGGGGGGAAATTGAGGGATTTCATCCAAACTTAAATTCTCGAATGAGACGAACACAAACCTTACACCATGGTGATTTCTGTGATGAATTTTGTTGGGACAGTGATATTCATACTGATCCAAAACAACCCTCCTTAGAATTTACGCGAAAACTAGGGAAAAGTATGAATTTTGAAGGTGAAACGAATTAAAGTCCATAAAGTTAACAATTATAACCCCAATAAGACTACTAAGCTTAATATCCGAAATTGTCTGGAACAATGTTTATTATCTATAGATCGGTTCTTGGTTTATCTAGCCGAACATAAACCTCATCTTTTAGACAGTTTTGTAAAAAATCTAAAATTCCAGTACAAATCTAAAATCTCAGTAAATTTCATCAATTTTGACGCTGATAAACTTTCTAAAGCTACAAAGGAACTGAAAGTTCTATCTAAGTTTCCTGAACTCATAGACCTATGTATAAACTTATTTTTGACCTTACTTAAAGTTCCTACTGATTTTACTGGTGAAGTTCAAGAACTTGATATATTAGATCTCAATATCTCTAAAGCAAGACTCGTTCCCGTTTATTATCTCTCCAAATTATTAACTGAGATGATCAAAAAGGATGAGGCTATTCAATTACTGAAGGATTACTTTGAATATGCGGTTGTTGCTTATAGAAATATAAAACAATACCAGGATTTAACGGCAATTTATGAGGATTGTAATAAGCAAGAAAATACAATTTTGATTAATGCCATGATCAATGATGGCATATATGCAGGCAAGGGATTCGTATGTCTTGCTCATGAAGCCTTGAAAGAATTTAATGACCCAGAATTAGCCTACATCATTTGTTGCCATGGTGACTCTGCAATAATTCGCAAATACAACGAAAATTTTGTAATGACAAGAAGATATACTTTGATGGACGGTTCTTATTGTGACACTACTGCTCATGACACGAGAATTGTCACTAAAATAGAACATCCCTCAGAGGAGTTCTATCAAACTCTTGATTCAAAGTTAGAACAGTAGAAGACCCCTAGATTATAAATGAGGTTATAAAAGAATGAAATTTCAAAAATATGGAGAATCTAAACAAAATCTCACAGAGAAAATGAATCCATTAGAAAAGGCTGAAGAATTTGTCTTCGCAAGATTAGACTGTCTTTTAAGCTATATTCAAGAAAATATTCCAGAAATTCAGCAAGAATACATAGAAAAATTGATAAAGAAGTTGGGAATGCTAATTAAACAAGATAACTTCGAGAACAAAACAGTAGAAATAGCGACACTTACGAAGGACTATAATCATTTACTAAACCAACAAGAACTTGTAAAATTGCATTTAAGTTTTTACACACAAATTTTAGGTATTTCAGGAGACCAATTTTGGGAAAAGGGTAAAATAATGGAATTTCCTATCACAAACTTCATTCACTCCGCTTTTCGTCTAACATATAACCAATTTCTAACTCTAAAGGGCATCATTGGCAAGAAAGAAGCTATAAGACATTTTAAAAGGCATATAGACCGCTATGTTCTATTTTGGGACACACCCAGAATGGAAGGGTGGGAAAATCTTGAAAATATGAGAGAAGACTTTATCAAATTTGCAGAATCTGAACGATTTGGGAGAATATGGATAATAAGTGATATAGAAAATGGAAAATTCATTAATCGGTGCGACAGGTGCGAAAAAATTGAGTCTATAAGTGATTTAGGAATAGAAGACAATGAAGTCATTAACGCACTTGTCTGCCACAGTGATTTTCAGGTCACAAAATTATATAATGAAAACTTTGTTCTTACCCGAAATTTCACCATTGGTGCAGGTGATTCTTATTGTGATTTTGTCTATCATGACACACGGATTGACAAAGACTTAGATCATCCATCCAAAGAATTCATTGAGAGTATGTGGCTACTGAATGAAACTTTAACTAAAAAGAAGTGATTAATGTGAACTACCCACCGCTTAAGCGTGTAGGTTTCCTTGTTCAACAGTAGACAATAGAGGAATGAAAAAGGAGAAAATAAAATAGAGCTGAAACCAATCTTTCTCTCTTTTAATCTATTCTTTTCTTATAATAAATTAAGCAGCACATAATGCATAAAGCAGCAGGAGTAAAGAGAATTATTGGATTACCCTCGGGGACAGATGTAGCTGTAATAGCAAGATAAGGTCTGTTTGATCCATGTTCTCTAGAATTAAATACAGCAAAATTGTCCGTAGTATCAGCTTCTAAAAGGACTCCGAAGTTATCTAATTTTCCAGTTTCCCAGTCCTGAGCTATTGCTGTAATACTAACAGAGCACCAGCCAGGAGAAGCAAGGATTGTTGTATTTATTGCACTAAAAGAAACTGGTCGTTCTGTATAGTCAATATCTTCAGCCCATGTTCCATTTACTATGTGAATATTCAAAGTAAAATCGCCATAAAGGGTCAAACTACAATAAAGATATAGAGTAGCTGCGGAGATTCCTTGACAAGAACTAATATCAAAGTGTAAATAGCTGTGATAGAGCTGGGTTAGAGATGCTCCAGTACCAGCATAGAGGTCACTTAGTGTTCCATATGACTGATCTGGATAAAAACTATTGACCCACGTATCCCTGTCAGCATAAATATCAGTGTCTGCCGCTGGGCTTGCGTTAGAAGTACCAACGGACAAGCTAAAAAGATATATGATCACAATTAGAATAATTGCACTTCTTTTTGTTATTGAATCCATTTTTCAAACTCCAATTTCTATCTTTAAGAAAACTGATCTATTTTAGGTAGTATGTCAGATATTTCTTACCCCATATTTTTCAAAGGTATTTTTACATTTCTGAGATTGATATCGTTTGAAATACTAAATCAAATTCTCTTAAATCCAACTAGTATTTTTCTTTGGTCAGATATAAGAATTACTGGAAATCGCAAGAAGGCGCGATGGATTTAATCTGTTTATCTTGGGATAAGTCAGTGTGCCTGAAAAAGTAAGTTTATCGATGTAAAATTGAATCTCTTCTTCGACTATTGACAACACTTCGACTATCTACCTCTTATCAAAGACTGGTAAGCATGATTAAGAGTTTATGATCATGGGAGGGATCTTCTTAGAAACTATCGACGTTGGCGAAGAAGAATAACTCCAGCTAATAATAGCGCACATCCAAGCCCTAACCATTCAAAGCCGGACGTTTCCTCTTCTTCTTTTGTAGTGACTAACAGTTTTACTTCCACAGTTCCTGTTGAAATAGCTCCATCGTCTACGAAATCAGCATTCTCGATGACGACGTAGTAAGTTTGATTAGCGGGTAATTCGATACCACGGTCATCTTCTGTCACATTCAGCGATGTAGCACCACTATAATACATATAAGTGGAAGATTCATTCGATGCAAAAGCAGTGGAATACATGTCGTAGCCTGCTTCACCCATAAATAACATATCAACAGCGCCGCCCGAGGTTACTTCTATTCTCAATTCAATCTCGGTAAACGCTTCACCAAAAAACGAAAAACTAGCATATTCGCCTTCATTAATCGTTTCTGTCTCATTAATAAATTCTTTGGCTACTACTGGCGTAATAATGATTATACCTAGGATTAGGTACATAAATAAACCCATTAAAGAAGTAGATTTCATAATTATTTTCTTCCTTATAGAATATGAGGAACTCTCTCCCTTATAGTCTATAAATTACTTTGGATGAAATCAATAAAACATACTAGGGGAAAGATCAGGAATAATCACGCTTGCTCCTTACCACATTGTTTGCAGAATCGATCATTAGTAGAGATAGATGACCCACATTGAAGACAGAAACGTGATTGCGTGATCGGGAGAGGTTGTCTACCCCTCGGGATACGTTTTTTCCTACGATAGAAGCCAAAATAGTATATGAAGAAGCTAATAACCCCGATTCCAATAACAAACCGCGTAAATTCAAATATAGTAAGAAGCAATCTTACTGTCTCAAGCAAATTTCCAAGATGATCTACTGCTTTTTTATGACTGCCTTTACCGTTATTTTCTAAAATGTTTGAATCTAAGGAATTATGGGCAGAATCCACGTTTTCATAGATACCATACGCGTCATTGTCACAACAAGTATTTTTACTAAGAGAATTGTATTCAGTCCATCCAAGATAGATTCCATTGTCGTTATTATAACAACAATAGTTTTTTACTAAATCATTATGATCATTCCAAACAACTTCGATTCCATTTTTCCCGTTATAAGAACAATTGTTTTGTATTAGAGTGTTATGGGCTGCTACCACTAAGATCCCATTTTCGAGATTCATGTAACAACTGTTGTTGCTAATAATATGATTTCCATCATAAATCCACATACCGTGGTATTCATTTTCATAACAGACATTGTTCGTAATGTTGTTGTACATTCCTAAAACTATTATCCCTGTCTCATAATTATTATAACAGACATTATTAGAAATATTATTATCCCAACCTACTGCATAAATACCTGTTTCAAGATTGTAACACACATTATTTGTCACATTAATATAATTACTGTCCCTCAGTTCGATACCAGCAACTTCATAGCCCTCTTTATCTATGGAATTATAACAAGTGTTATCAGACACTGTAATATCACTTGAATATTTAATAGATACACCAGTTCCAAGATTAAAACAAATATTGTTAATTATCTTACTACTTGTACATTCAAGAAGATCAATACCAAAATATTCTTCCCAAGTCCAAGTATCATTATCTAAGCTAGTGCAGGTATTATTATGAACCACACCATTAGTAACATTATATAATCTAATACCAGATGGATTAATTTGATCATAAGAATAGTTTGATAGAGTAAGATAACAATTACGAATTATAAAAAACATTCGAGTATTAGAAATTGAAATACACGGTTTATTATCTGCATTAGAAGTAATAATTTGGTTTTCTATGACAAATGGATTCTCCGATGATCCATTACCCGACCAATCTTGGGCATTAAAGTCTATATCGGAAGTGATATTTATTGGAATATGAGCTAAATTACGTTGAGTACTATTCCCACTCAATTCTATTAAGGAAATTCTCTCAATACCGTCATTTACAGCTATTTTTTGAAAACTCACTGTGAAATTGATTGCTAAAAATAGGATTAGAACAGATATAACGGTTTTAGTCAAATCAATCACCCATGGAACATCCCTTCTAAGATACTATTGTCTATCCAATAAAAACCTAATCGTATACCTGGGATAAATAGGCAAGAAGAGAAAGAAATATCATTCAGGAATATCTAGAGCACTACCATATCTTTCCTCGAGTTCTTTCGTGATCCTGACTCGTTCTTTATGCTTCTTCCAATAAAATCTAATGAATAATACTGTTAATACAGTCATTAAACCAAGCATAAGTGGCCAAGTTATAATAACTATTTCATTATCAAATTTGAAAGGGTTAAACCAATCATAAGTCTGCACCTTTACAACCCTTTCCCGTAATGCAATATTATCTGCATTTATGAAGATATGAAATCTTTTCAGTGAGGCATAATTTACTGTACATTTACCTTTAATCACTATAGTAAGAACTGTGTTATTTTCCAAAACAGGGACATTTGTAGCATTTATATCAAGAATCTGCAAGGTGTCAGGGGACGTATACCAAATGACAAGATTGATGACTGGATCTCCTGTATTGGAAATTCGATATGTCAAAGTGGCTTCTTCATTTTCAATAAGCCTTAGTCGGGGAACAACCTGTTCTCTTGTTTCTAGAGGTCCTTCAAATTTGAGGTATGGTTTTGTTAGTTCAATTCCAAAAACTGCGTACCAGCCATCTCTCCAATCCTTATCGTCTCGACTATAATATGTAATATATTGTTGTACCCCTTCTTCATATAGATAAGTTTTTACCAACATGAATGTCTTTTCACCGGTGCTATTGATAAGAAGAGATGTCAATTTTGTTTCACCTGGAGAAAAATCTCCAAGTACCATAGTACGAGTGTACTCAGAAGCATTTCCTTCTGCAAAATACATTCCTACTTGTTCTAACTTTGGAATTTCCATAGTAACATTAACACCAGTTACTGGATCAACTGATTCTATTAATGTGACACTAATATTAATTGGAGTAACCACTCCTAAGCCTATAGCCTCAAGACCAGTGACGTTCATGATGTATTTAGGGGATTGACTTGGGATTCGTTCTCTGTTACTCACATTAATAGTAGAATTGGTTTCAGAAACAACTAATCCACTCATTACAAAAATTATTATCAAAAATACATGTTTTTTCATATTTTACCCTCAATCAAGCCAACAAGCGGTTAAACGGCCTTTCTTCATTTCTAACTCAGGTTCTTCTTGATGACATTTATCAAAGACAAAAGGACACCGTGGTGCAAAACGACAACCCGGAGGTAGATTAATGGCTGTAGGAATTTCACCTTCAATATCTATTCGTTCCCTTTTCGCATCTGGATCAGGAACAGGTATGTTCGAAATTAGAACTCTTGTATACGGATGACGCGGAGTTTTGATAACGGCTTCCACATCACCTACTTCTACTATCTTCCCAAGATATAAAATTACGATTGTATGGCCAATATAACGAGCTTGAGCTAAATCATGGGTAATAAAGAGAATAGACATGTTACGGGTAGCTTGAAGATCAAGTAGGAGGTTAAGAATCTCAATTCGCGTATTTGCATCAAGCATACTTGCAGGTTCATCTGCAACCATGAATTCTGGATTGAAAACTAAAGCGCGAGCTATAGAGACCCGTTGTCGTTGACCACCCGAGAGTTCATGAGGAAAACGAAGACAAAAATCTTCAGGTGGAATCAAACCAACCTCATTCAGCGCATTAAAGATTTTTGCAGGGGTTTCAGATCGTTTACAAAGATTATTTATTCGCAAAGGTTCACTTAAGATTTCAAAAACAGTCATCCTTGGATCTAAAGACTCATATGGGTTTTGAAATACTATCTGTATGTCTTTTCGAAATTTACGGATATGTCTTTGTCTTAATTTTGCTAGGTCTATAGTTTCTCCAGAGGGAGAGGTGTATTGAATTTCTCCAGAGGTAGGATCATCTAATCTTAATATTAATCGGGCTGTAGTGGTTTTCCCTGATCCACTTTCACCAACGAGACACAAAACCTCACCTTTATGAATATTAAACGAGATTCCATCTACAGCATGAACGTATTCCTTTTTCCCTGTTAAACTTTCAAGAAATCCTGTTCGTACAGGATACAGTTTTCTGAGATCGGTGACATGGAATACAGTCCTTATATCAGTACTAGGCTTGATAGTCATACACTAAACTCTCCAGCATGATAACAGGCTACCAAATGCCGTGGCTTCTCTTCTTTAAATATCGGTGCTTCTTTGGAACATTCCTTGGTGGCTATCGGACATCTTGGATGAAAACGACATCCTGAAGGTGGACTCGCTAGATCGGGTGGAATTCCTGCTAGTGGTTCAATACGTCTTTTCTCGCCTAAAATTGATGGAAATGAGCGGATTAGCATTTTAGTGTATGGATGTAGCCCTTTAGAAAAAATGTCCGTTGCACTTCCTATTTCAACAAGTTTTCCTGCATACATAATTCCAACTTCATCAGAACAATCTGCAATAACGCTTAAATCATGGGTAATAAAGATTAATGCAAGATTATAGTCCTTCTGAAGCTTATCCAATAATTCAAGGATTTTCTTTTCGACTACAACATCTAGAGCGGTTACTGGCTCATCAGCAATAATAAGCTTAGGATTACAAGCCATAGCCATAGCAATGACGGCGCGCTGCTTCATACCTCCAGAAAACTCATGGGGGTAGTTTTTAACCCGATCTGGATCTAATCCAACAACTTCAAATAAATCACGAACCCTATCCCAAGCTTCTGATTTTGTACAATTATCTCCTTCTTTTTCAAATAGTACTTCGGTAATCTGTTCCCCTACGTTCATGACAGGATTAAAAGCATTCATGGCATATTGGAAGATATAGGATAAGTCTTTCCAACGGACTTTTCGCATTTCCTCTTTGGAAAGTTTGAGTAAGTCCACCTCGTCTAGTATCACCTCTCCCTTAACTATTCTACCTGCAGAAGGAAGAAGTCTCAAAAGTGAGAGTGCTACTGTAGTTTTGCCGCATCCACTCTCGCCTGCCAGTCCAAGTGTTTTCCCTTGCTCTACAGTAAAAGTAACGTCGTCTGCAGCGCGAACACGTGACTCTTTAAGAAAGTAATGAGTACCTAGGGAGTTAACTTCAAGTATAGCCATGCCTTATCTCCTACGTAAACGTGGGTTTAATACTTCATTGAGACTAAAACTAATAAGGGAAAAACCCAGAGCTAAAAACATAATAGCTAACCCTGGAGGGATAAAATGCAACCAACGACCCATTAATAACGCATTTTCTCCCATTCTCTGTGCTTCGTTTAGTACCTTTCCCCAAGTCCATGTGTTTGGATCACCAAAGCCGAGAAAACTAAGACCTGCTTCCGCAATAATAGCATCAACAACTCTCAAAATAGCATTAGCGAAAATGAGCGGGATAGTGTTTGGGAGAATATGACCGAAGATAATGTGCCGATCTTTTGCAGCTATAGCTCGTGTAGCTTCAATAAATGCTCGTTCTTTGATAGAAAGAGTTTCAGAGCGAACAACCCGAGCCACCCCGGTCCACCCCAAAAGACCAATTACAAGAACAAGATTCCGTACTCCACCCCCGAAAATACTAATTACCACCAACATAAATGGTAGGCCGGGGATTTGAATGAAGAAATCTGTGACACGCATTAATAATTGATCTATCCATCCACCATAGTACCCTGCAACCAGTCCGACAATTGATCCAATTACTACTGCTATAAACGCAGCTGTTACCCCAATTAACAACGAAACTTGAGTCCCCCAAACCATTTGGCTGAAAATATCCCTGCCTAACCGGTCGGTGCCGAAAGGATGAGCTAGACTAGCTCCTTCCCATTTATTCCCGGTATTTAACTTAAAGGGATCATAAGGAGCGAGTATAGGAGCAAATAAGGCAACCAACAAAAAGAAAAGTACCAAAAATATACCGATAAGCCCAAAAGGGGTTTCAGTATAGAGTTTCCAGAAACGACTAAAACGGATTCTATAGCGTGTTACTAAAGACGGTGCCAAATACTCTATAGAGTGACTCTCAGATGTTGATGTCATTTAATCACCTCAATACCGAATTCGAGGATCAAGATATGCATAAAGCACATCAGCAGCAAAATTAGCAGAAATTGCGACTATAGCAACCAAGATGAATAATCCCTGAAGCAACGGATAATCTTGTTGTGTAGTTGCTAGAACGATAAGGCGACCCAAACCGTCCCATGAGAACACTGTTTCAGTTAACGCTGCCCCTGTTACAAGATACGTCATAGCTAGGGCGAAAACAGAAACCATTGGTAGCATTGCATTTTTTCGCGCATGAACAAATAGAATTCGCTTATTCTTTATCCCTTTTGCTTCTGCGGTCATCATATAGTCTTCAGTAAAGATACCAAGTAGTTGATCACGAGCAATTAAGAACCAACCTCCAACGAAACTCAAAGTTAATGCAAAGACTGGACCAATCATGTGATGGAGGAATTCTAGAAGCCAATCCAATGAAAATGCGATTGGTCCCAAATGAAATCCAAGGACTTCCATATTAAGTTGCAATTTATGACCAAATAGAGATGTAATTTCATATCCATATTTTTGACCTATAAGCTCAAAACTAGGTGAGCCGCCGATGGGAACTAAAGGGTCGCCAAAAAGCTTCTCCCATTGTACAAAGAAGATAAATAGGACTAGCATTCCAATCCAAAAAACTGGAGTTGAATAAACTGTAAGAGTAACAAAGATAAACAGGAGATCGGTTCTTGATTTAAATTTAGATGCAGCGATTGTGCCAAGAACTAATGCAAGAATGAAGGATATAACAATCGATGTCCCCATCAAAACCATCGTATTAAAAAGCTTGTAAGAAAATATTTCATCGGTTACCGGTTTATAGCTATCAATGGACACCCCTAAATCGCCTTTTACTAGTTTCTGGAGATAAATGATGAATTGTTCATGGAGTGGTTTGTCAAGCCCGTAACGTTTTCTAATTTCTGCTTGTTGATAAGCTGTAAGTTGAGTCTCTCTCCCTAATAGTGCAATAGTAGGATCACCGGGCATCATCCGGAAGAGTACAAAGTTGAATAAGATTGCTATAACAAGAAGAATTATACTGTCAATTGCCCGACGTAAAACAAATCCTTTCATACCCATTTTTAATACCACCGATTGTTGTGAACTTATCCTCTCATTTAATATTAAATTTTGTTCTTATAACCCTTTTCTAGACTGTACAAGTGTTATTAAATACAATTATTAACTTTCAATAAATAAAATGAAATTTCCTTCTGTTGGTATATCGAAGACTCAGTCATGCTATTCTTCTCTATTCATTAATTAAGGTTATCAGTTCATTAAATATGCTCTATAAGCTTTCCTCTCATCAATAATTGTATTAATATAATTGATTCTCCTTTTATGGATGTAATATTAATTTACGTATGTTTGTTGTATTTGAAAGAGTAGTTTCAATACGTCCATCTAATAAATCTTGAAAAAAAAGAAAGAAGGGGAAAGAAATACTTTTATAGCTATTTTCTCTTTCTAGTCCATATTATGGCTACAAACATGCCTACAAAGACTACATACAACTCGAAACCTGGTCCGTCTCCACCTTCGGAGGAGGTTGGTTCTGTTGTTTCTTCTGTCGTTGTCATTGTCGTTGTCGTTGTCGTTGTCGTTGTTGTCGTTAGGGGCTTACCGGTGACTTCACGGATTCCATCACCATCAATGTCTATGTAACCACCCGCATCTAACAACGATTTTGCTGTAGCAATATTATAGTCATATTGTTCCACATTTGGGTTATGCCAGAACGGGAAGAATGCTTCAGCAAGAGCTGAGGTCGATACTGTTGCATAGTTTCCACGAGCAGCATAAGCGACAGCTTCCTTATCTAGCGCATAAGCAATAGCGCGCCGGACATTGACATCATTGAGCGGTTCCACTGCTGTATTGATGGTAATGTAATAATCCCAGCGAGAACCAGGAGTGTTGACTAATTTGACATTCGGATTATCAGGTAGAGACTCAATAGCTGAATTTGAACATTCATACCGTTCCGAATCCTGTGTACCAGCTTGCATAGCAGCAAGACGATTAGCTTCTCCAGAAACAGCAGTTATCACTATCTGATCGGTCTTGGGATAGGTGCCTTCAGGAAGGGGATTTGCCTGTAAGTTCGGCATACTAGCATTTCCATTGTACCAGTAATCAGCGAACGCATCAAAGGTGTATGGACCGCCTTCAGCTCCGCTCACATACTCGAACGGACCACATCCAACACCAAATATGGAAAGATCGGTTACATCATCCCAATCTGGAGAACTCACGTTCGCACCTGTCCAAATATGTTCGGGTAAGATATTTGCAGTGCCTACTTCATGATAAGTCCATGCTTTAGGTTCTGTGCGTGTAACACTGACTATTTGTCCATCAACAGTGACACTAGCTATATCATCGATATAGCCATAGGTTGCGGCGGCTTGAGCACTACTATAGAGATCAAGGGAGAATTTCACATCATCGGGAGTGAGGTCTGCTCCATCATGCCACTTGACGCCTTCTCTGATTGTAAAGTTTGTCACAGTTCCGTCAGCTGAATTCACCCACTCTGTGGCTAACCAACCGACAGGCTCACCTGCATCGTCATATTTGACCATAGGATCCCAAATCAAGTTGTGAACCCAGCCCGATCGTGCATCAACCGCAAGGAATGGGCTAATATGTGACATATCTGAAGGATAGGCCATATTGAACGTGGTGTCCGCAGGGGCACTCATGTTCAAAATTGACCAGATGTTCCACACAGTGAAAATCCCACCAGGATTCTTCACGAAGCCATTCCAGTCCTTATGCACAAGGTGGGAGTCATCTGAGAGGAATAATGGAATACTGTAAACATTATCCGCAATAATGTCTTGTGTTTCCCACAGTGCATTCTTGATCTCAGTTGTAGTTGATGAATTCATTGCGAGTTCTAGCCATCCGTCTAAGGTATCATCATGGACCCAGCCATGGTTCTGACCCCAGGCGTAGTCGTACGACGTATGGAAGTCATAAAATAGTCGAGTTGGAGCAGGGGTAAATCCACTACTCATTTCATAGATTTCATATTTCCGGTATTCTTCAACGATAGTGCCATTAAACACATCGTAGTACCCATTCTCGTAGACGAGGGGGTACATAACCTCATCATCCATCTCATTGATGGTTATCTCGAACCCTATTTCTTCCAAAGCTTCTTCTATAGCATAACCAGCATCAACGCTGTAGGTATCCCAGCTAAGTACAATGATCTCAAAACTGAGTTCATCTTTTGAGGGAACCCATTTCACATCCGCAGGCATTGCGCGTGTCGTTATACAAGGAGCTAGGAGTAGGGAGATACATAAAATTGTAAAAAGAATACCAAAATTCCTTGACATTCTGTTCTTTTTCATTTTTCAACCTCTCTACTACAATTCTTGCCTATAATTCGTTGTCATAAATGAATTATAGACTTATTACAGAAGAAAAATGACCTTCCTATTGAACTTTATGCTGTAATGTAAAACACATTTTACCAGAATTATTTATTAATATTTGAATTGAAATACTGCTTAAACATAGAAGTAGAAAACTGTTAATACAGTTAAACACGGAATTAAAGAACGATTTAGAAAATACAAGATCTACTCCTTCATATTTAACAACGACTTAACACATTTTTAAGAAGCCCATTCCTCTTCAAAACTTTAAATAATGATTGTAATATAACCTTTCGAGGAAAAAGGGACGTTTGAAGAAATAAAAATACCTACATAGGATCCTTTTCTCCATGTTAATGTATAAAGTTCCTTGAATTCTTATTAAGGATTGTAGTTGTTATTTATTTTTTAGATCAGAAATATTAATAGTATGATAACTTGTTGAGTATATTAAATCATTTAAACCCTTGATATTGCTTGAAGAAAAGCGATAAGAGAATATATTTTGCCTAGAGAAAAGGTTAAAGAACAATCATTAAGATGATTTGCACAGAGCAAATTAGGGCTATATTTCCAGTATGCACTTTTAGATGATAATATTTTGCGAGGTGCTAGAAGCATATGAAAATACGGAGTTGGTATCAGGTTAGCTGATCTAGAAAGTTTCTTAAAAGATAAAAGATTTGATTTTTTAAAATATGAATCTAAAATTCGACGTTTTTGGAAAGAAGAGAAAATTTACGCGTTTTATCGAGAAGAGGGTGGTGGCACAGGAAAAAAACCATTATTTCTTATTGACACACCACCACCTTATGCCAATGGGCCCTTACATCATGGACATGGGATGAGTTATACTCATATCGATATTATTGCGAGATATCGACGGTTGAAAGGGTATAACACGCTATTACCTCTTTGCTATGACGATAATGGTCTTCCTACGGAGAAGTTCACAGAAAAGAAGTATGGAATTCTACCAGGGCAACACACCGATAATTTCATCAAGCTGTGCAAGAAAGAAGCTATGGAAAGCATTGAGATTCAAACCAAGCAGCTAGAATCTCTGGGTTTCTCTTATAATCACATACTCTCTTACCGAACGATAGATGACATGTGTGCCAAAATAACCCAGAAAAATTTCTTAGACCTCTATAAAAAAGGGTTTACAAGACGAACATATGAACCACAGCTCTATTGCACGAGTTGCAGAACCGCCATTTCCCAAGCAGACATCACACCAAGAGAAGAAGACTCACAGCTCCACTATATCAAATTTCCAGCAAGAACAAATGAAAGTAAGATGATTAGCTTTACAATTGCGACTTCTCGACCAGAATTCCTACCGGCTTGTAGTGCAATCTTTTCTAATCCCCAAGACAGCAGATACAATGATCTAGATAGACAGATGAGTATATTTAACCCGTGGAATGACAAAGAATTGCTTTTGCTCAATGATCCTAAGATCGATATTGAATTTGGCTCTGGATTAATGATGGCATGTACATTTGGTGATCAGGAAGATATCCTCTACTATCGAGAACACAATTTACCTCTGATAGAGATTCTTAACAAAGATGGCACACTTAATGACAGGGCTGGTTTATTAGCAGGAAAAACAATTCCTGAGGCTAGAAAGGCTATAATTGACTTCTTAAACGATAAAGGCTATTTAATCAAATCTGAATCCCTTCGACATACAATAGCAACATGTGAACGGTGTGCTACGCCTATTGAGATCATTATGTCATGGCAATGGGCATTGGATATTCTTTCATTAAAACAAGAGCTCTTAAAAGCGTCCAGAAAGATCAAGTGGTATCCCAATCACATGAATAAACGGTTAGAGCATTGGATTAATGGCCTAAAATGGAATTGGATCATTTCTCGACAACGACATTATGGTATCCCTATCCCAGCGTGGTATTGCCAAGATTGTGGACATTTAATCATACCTAGAAGAGATGAATTGCCTATTAATCCTCAAACTACTCTCAAAAAGCAATGTCTTCGGTGTAGTTCAACAAAGATCACACCGGAAACCGATAAATTTGACACATGGATGACCAGCTCACTTACACCTAGGATTCTACGTGAGATTTATTTCAAGAATGGTAAGAATAAACGCGAAAAATTCTTAACATTCGACCTTCGTCCTCAAGCACATGAGATCATTCGTACCTGGGCTTTTTATACCATTTACAAAGAATTAGCATCAGGATCAGGGGAAATTCCATGGAAGGACATCCTGATTTCTGGTTGGGGTCTTGGATTCCAAACAAAGGGTAAACGAAAGATCAAAGCTTCCAAATCTTCTGGTGGTGGTATTGATCCTATTCAACTTTGTCAACAATATGGTGCAGACACTTTTCGATATTGGGCTGCCCAAGCTAGACCCGGTAAAGACCAACATTTGGATGAAAAAGCCTTGAACAGAGGTAGGAAACTCATTACTAAAATCTATAATGCTACAAAGATCATCCTCATGCTGCTAGAAGCTGGTAAGAGTGAAGACAATGAGAATGCAGAACCGAATCCTGAGCTTAATTCTTCCTTTTCAGCAATGGAAACACAACTAAAGCAGATAATAGGTGAATATAACACCTACATGGATTTCTATAACTATACAGATGCTCTAAAATTATTAGAAGGCTCGTTTTGGAAATTCTTCTGTTCCACATTTATTGAGACACTGAAAACAGCGAAAAGTCAACATTTATTGAGTGAAGAACTAGCATTAAAAGCATTAGACTACCATAGAACTTACTTACTTCTGTTTGCTCCGTTTCTTCCATACATTAGTGAGTTCTGCTGGGCAACTTTGTGGAGAAAAACCACTTCTGAGATTCCTTATCGTTCTATTCACAAGATAAGTATCTCAGATCTAATAAAAAATTGAACTAACATTTTATTAGAAACTTATCTTCTCCTCTTTTATTTTTTAGTTACTAATTAGTGGATAAGATTATTTTAGTTTTTCTTTGATTTTTTTCAACATTATTGTATCTCTTTCATTCTGAGTATCAATTTCAGTTAACTTTGTAAATAATTGATGTGCTTCTTTATACTTTCCAAATGTATACATTTTATCACCTACTCTGGAGTAAATGATTTTAAATGATTCATCAATTTCAACTACTCTTTCTGCGAAGCTTATGGCTTCACTAATTCGATCAGTTGCAATTAATATATGTACTAATGTAATTGCAGTAATATAGTAGGCATCTAAATTATTTTTATCTGATTTAATAACGTTAATGACTTGATCTATGTCAAGATCAATTTTCTTGGCAGGTATACCCATGAAATTAAGTTCATCATTATGAAGAATTAGTAATTCTCCATCAGCTGTGAAAAATAAGTTATCTTTGTAATGCTTAACCTTTAAATTGTCACCAAATGTAACATATAGATAACCATTAGTCACACTTAGCGCAAGATATTGAATTCTTCCATATTCTTGGAATTGATAAATCCCAGTTTGTTTTTGCCATGCTAGGTCATTTGGACCAGGGTTATCTTTAGGACCATCATTATACTTTGCTTTGAAGGGAAAGATAGGATCATCTACATAAAGAGATAATGGAAAATCAACGTCATTTAGTTTAAAACGATATTTTGTACCACTAATTGATAAAAATTCAGTAGGACTTTGAGGTATGAGCTCTGTTTCTGAACCACCTGCATAATAGAGTAATTTTCCGTCTTCATAGGAAATACGAACTAATTGCTGTCCTGTATTTTCATCAGTACTATAAGTACCTTCTAAACGTTGTAACATTTCTGCTTTTATTGGTTCAGGTTTTGGTTTTAGTTTCGCATCAATCATTAATTCAAGTGCTTTCTTTGTTAATGAATCTCTAATATTATGTTTCATATCATTAGTTAACAGCACAATACCCACATTATGTTTAGGAATCCACTGTATCATGGTTTGATAACCATATCCTCCTCCAGTGTGTCCGTAAGCTGTTGCATTTCCGATAGTTTGATAGGAATAAATTCCTAATCCGTATCCAAATTCTTTTTCTTCAAAATATTGAGGTGTGTACATATCTTCAAACAAAGCCGTTTCAATGAGCTGTAGATTATTATTTTCCCCATTCCTTAAATGAAATGAGATAAATTTAGCTACATCATTTGCAGAAATATATATCCCTCCAGAAGGAAGCATAGGAACTTGCATAACAGGAACAGCGAATTTTCCGCTATGTCCTTTTGCAAAAGATTGTTTAAAAGCTTCTTCAATATTATAAGTAGCTGAATTCATGCGAAGAGGATTAAGTAACACTTCTTCCATGACTTCTTCATAGGTTTTATTCATAACTAATCCCATAACATATCCAGTTAATTCATAACCAAGATTAGCATAGGAAAACTCTGAACCAACAGGACTTTTTAGCCAACTTTCATTGATGCTCTTAACATGTTCTTCAAACGAGCAGGGAGTATCATTATAATTATTACCGAGAGGAGCCTCATGAGTAAAACCAGCCCAGTGACTCAGCATTCTCCTAAAAGTAATTTTAGCTATTTCTTCCTCTAGGTCACCGAATTTAGTATTAACTGTGAAATCAGGATAATATTCACGAATGGGATCGTCTAAACCAATTAAACCTTTACTAACCATAATAAGGAAAGCTGTTGCAGTTAAACATTTGCCAAATGATTGAGAACTGAATAATGTATGAGCTGTAACAGATTCCTTTTTACTATGATCAGTATAACCGAAACCTTTCGCCCAGATGGTTTCTTTATCGTCAACTAAAGCGATAGACAATCCACAAATATTATTTTCTTCGATAAGTCGTTTAATATTAGCTGTTAGCTCTTCAATAATTATAGAATAGTCTGCATTTGTGATAAGACTGCTCAATCACTACACCGATTAAAGTTAAATTCAATTACTTAAGGTTATTCTTGATATCTAAGGATTCTAAATTAGAAAAAAATAGTTTTACATTAAAAGAACCGAGTTAACTAAATTAACTACTGAGTAAATTCTAATATACTTATTCTCTCTGATTTATCCACTTAGAAAATGATAGGAAATCTTCTCGATGATAGATATCCTACTTTTATATTCGTTCTATTCCTTTCTATTCTTTTATTTTTTAGTAATTCTTTGCTAATCTTTAATATTTCTAAGATTTTGCATAAATAGGTCTTATTTCGAAACCTATAGATATAAGCAACAAAAACTTACTGAATACTGTTATTAATTTAGAGAGGTGTTCTTTTTGAAAAAAATTCCTATTCAGCAATTGTTATTAATAATCTTAGTCTGTACTGTTTCTATAACTATTTTTCCTGCTGTTATTTCTGTACAGGCTGCCCCACCCCCCGCTGTCTTTGATAATGGAGATTTCGAGTATTGGTCTGGTTCTGTGCTTGCTAATTGGTCAGATTACCTTGACGGATCACATTCATATGAACAATCTACATTTGTTAGAAATGGAACTTATAGTGTAAGGTTTAACTATAATTGTACAGATGATAATCAATGCAGCTTACAACAAGGTCCTTCGAGCACTACTGATATGACTTATACTTTTCAATGCTGGATCTATGATGATGATCCAAACGTACATGCATATGTCAGCATAAGTGATGATAGTGTAGTCGAACGTAGTAATAATTCCACCGATAGTGGTTGGCAACTACTTCATGTTGAACTATTGATTGATATATCAGGCGATAGTCCATTTATTTCTATTGTAGTCGTAAATGATACTTCAACAGGGACTGGGGTTATATATGCTGACGCATCTGAATACTATCAAGGCACTTTCGCTGAACTACCAAATTTAGCAATTCCATTCTTTTTTGGTGTTTCTCTTCTTCTAGAACTGGGAATCATCATCAAAAAGCGGATTTGCTAGTCTTTACTCTTATTCTTCTTTTTTCTATTTATTTAGAAGAGAACAATCTAAATTTGGTCAAAGAATAATCAATGACTAATCTTCAGAAATTAAAGCGTATGTATCCTGAGTTTTACCGATTTGGACATTATTTCAATATGCCTAATTTTCGGCAAACAGTAAACACATTAGGCAACTTCTCTTGTTCCCAAAGCCACTCGATTAAGATCCAGAATCCTGGAACAGTTTTTGAATGGATTTTTCCTTGTATGGGGTTAAATGATTCGTACCTTTGCTGGGATAGGCGAAGAAAAGTCGACCCTTCTAAAGACTCAGGATCTATTATCCAATATTCTTCAACACCTAATTTCTCATATTCAGCACGTTTACGTACTTCATCTCGATAGCGGGAATCTTCGGACATTATTTCTATAATAAAATTCGGAGTACCACGATAGATCGTTTTATCGAGATAATCATATCGATCTTGTGAAACAAACACAATATCTGGCTCCCGCCAGTTACGTTCATCCAACTTTACAGGAAAATTCTCACTAAATACAATCCCTAGTTCTTTCTCCTCAACGTAAAGGGAAAGAATAATTTCAAGGAATCTTCTTAATTGATTATGTTTGAGAGATGCAGGGGAATGATGGAAATATTGACCGTCTATTAGATCACATTTGTTTTCAGGAGCACTAGTTAATAATCTAACGAAATCGGAGTGATCTGCTTTTGATCGTTTATTTGATCCTCGTTCATATTGAGATTTAGTCATTTTATGGAAATTCCAATATTCT
>JAEOTF010000321.1 GCA_016840025.1 Candidatus Hodarchaeota archaeon | reverse complement strand
TTGGTTTAAAATTTCCCAATTTAAGTCTTAAGGTTTGAAGCGATTCAATTTTAGTTACTTTTGAAAACTGTTCGGATGACTTTTAACGCGCGCGCTACTGAAAAATAAATGTTTACTAATATGCTAATAACAGAACACCTTCCTCATCGTATAAACCAATAAAATTATCATGATTTATGTAATTCTGTAAAGAAAAAGCGTGTATGGCCCATAGTTTTAACTCTAAGGCGATTAATCTTCGAAATAATTGGGAAATCATTAACCACCTTTCCAAGTATAAGGCAGTGATGAGGGGGTAGTTCTTTAGCTATAGTGTTAATTGTTTCTACATCTATCATTGTGGCTTTTGAAACAGTATTTAAGTCGTTTTCATTTGTAAAGTTGAAGAGGAAAATATTATCTGCTTGCCTATAAACGCTTTCGTCAATACTGTCCGGCTGGTTTGTTATGAATGTAGCAAATATGCCAAGATGTCGCATCCGTGTAACAATATCTTCCCAATATGTTTCTCTAAGATAGAGATGAGCTTCCTCCGCGATAAGGAAAACGGCATTCAGTATCCTTTTTTCTAATAATCTACATAACTTACTAAGCATGAATTCAACGATAATGCTGCGAAAACTTGATGGCATTTCTCTTAAGTTGAAGACTAAGGCGCCGCCATTTTTTAGTTTACTTATACAATTTTCTATAGTGACCGCCTCTTTCGTATTATCCGTAAAAAGATTTGTGCTTTTCAAGCTTTCATACCTTCGAAGAATAGCGTCTCGAACATAGTTATTGGGAATGGAGTAAATCGCTTCCCCTAATTTTTTAAATGAGATGTAGCCGTTTTTATCTAAAGTCCTCCATATTCTACGAATTTCCCACGTTGAAGTTGTTGGCAGATCAAGCACTGTAGAAACAATATCCAACAGTACGCCCAATCCGGCGTAATTCAGAGTTACTTTAAAATTATTTCCAGGACAAAGAACAAGTATTTTCTCGTGAAAATCAGACGCGTTTCCATTTTCTGTGTATCCCAGATTAGTATATTCTCCATTAATGTCGAAGATGACACATATTCCTCCATGTGATATGAGGTTTAGCACAAGTAGCTTGGAGAGATGAGATTTTCCGGATCCCTTTTTTCCTGTAACAATGTTTAACGTTCCATCAATTGAGGTAATTCCTGCAGAAACCGTTGCTCCACCTTTAGATGTTCCCAATGTTATGGAAGGATTCTTGTATATGTTGGCGATCTTAAGCAATTCTTTGTCAGGTAGTTTTATAATTCTTGAAGCAGAGCGAGATGGAGTCCATGAAAGATCATAATTAAGCTTCCCTCCGACTAGCGCCCTTCGTATTTTGCAATTAAGGATCTTTGCATCTTTGATCATGTCTATAAAAGGTTTCAGACGCAAAATATCTAAATCATTTCCTCTAATTTCCTCGGTTGAAGTTCCTCGGAGTATATCTTCTAGGATTCCCGGCACATTAGCGTAGCTAATATTAACCACTTGTACAATTAGCCCTCTATCCGCGTTAGAATCTTCGATCATTAAATAGTCGCCCTTTCTAACGTCTTGAGGAGGGCAGGATACAATATCAATATTGTTTCCATCAAGCTTGTAGATTTGCATCATGTCTTTCTAACTCCAGTTGATTATGCATAGGCAAAATGGCCATACGAGCCGAAGAGAACACGTCGTACATCTGGTCTACAGAGGATTTTTAAATTGTATTTTTCAGTGACATAACGTTGTATTGCTATAACTTCGCCTGCAGAAAATCGGGACATAATGTGTGCTAATCGTAATGTTTCAGGATAGTTGTTGACAATCAAATCACTTCCTAGAAGTTTTTGAACAGCTTGAATTCCCTCCAGTTCAGAAATCTTTCGATCAATATCTAAGCGAAAAGTGAAGTAGCTTGGTAGAAGTTTCGCCGCGTATATTCTCCCTAAAAAGTGGAAAGCACTATTATATTGTGAGATGACATAATCATCTAGCCTTTTAAGACAAGGGGCATGTTTGTTTTCGATCAAATCGCTTACTCGGCATCCGGATACTGAAAGATTAGTTTTTTTCGAAAATGCCAAGACAACGTTTTGTCTTGATCTCGCGTTTCTAAGCAGCTTCTCAAGTACTGGCACTGAGCCATGGACAGCTCTCGAAGTTAGAGACCCATCAAAGAGTATCAGAGAATCTTCAGAAGAATTACATATTAATTTTTGGAGCCATCTTTCAAAAATATTTCTGATGTATTCCGGCATCTTTTCGATAGTAGGAGTTCCTACTGTAACATTATTATTAAAATAAGCTTGGTGAAGTGTGCCGCAGAGGTGTTGCTTATTTGTTTCAGTTATATGAAAGACGAAGGGGCCGTATCTAATATAATGATATGCTCCTTTTTCTATCCATACGATTGTACCTCTAGTGGCTGAAAGTATTCCTTCAGAAGTTTCGCCTAATTCTATGTTTGAAGTATCTACTCCAAAGACTGGAGTTTCAGTGCTGATTGGTTGTAGTTTGATTAGTTTCAATGGTTCAGCTTTAAATCCGAGATCGGATTTGAAATCTTCATTAAAGTTTTTTACTTTTTGATTCAACGTCTCCACCATCGTAGAATGGAGGCGTGATTCGGCAATCGTCATTAGAGATCCGCAGCCAATTTTCATGAGATCTTTTGGAATGAGTTGAAAAAAATCAGTAACTTCCATGAATAGGTCCTCCGTTAAAAGGAAATAATGGTTGATGAAGAGTGAATCGGCGTCTTGGAAGATTACGGTTCAGTAAATTACTTATAAAGAAGAACACGCATATTCTTATATTTGTGCAGTGGGATAGGTTCATTTCTATTCGTTCACCGTTGCGGTTTATCGTTTTGGGTTCTTGACCAACCCAGCGACCCGCTGCACCCTTTTTTCTGGATGCGTCGGGATAACGGGATATTATTTGATTAAGATGTAACCGTAGCTACCGTTACTTTTAATACGTCTTAGCAAGCCCTTCTTTGTTAGGTCAGTTAATCGGCCCTTCACTGTTCCTACAGGGTAGTGGATGGCATTAACCCTCATTCCCTCAAGTAAATCCTTTAATTTTCTAGGTTTTTTTCTTCCCCATTTCGTAGACAGGAGTTTGATGATAGTTTCTGGACAAGGAGTTCCAGATGTTATTGAAATTGATGGGTAATTTTCATTTGTAATCATAGGGTGGCTAGCTTCATCATTTTTAGCGGTTGAAGATATCTGATCAAAGGCTCCAACAATTTTTTTAACAATTTCTGGTAAGTCATCTAGGGTTTCTAAAACATCAGTCTTAGAGCCGCTTAACTCGACTTCATTATTTTCTATCCTAATGCGTATGTTAAAGGATTGGTTGTCCATGCTTTGTCACCTTGTTTTCCGCGCGCGCGTTAGTATAAGATTTAACGGGTTATCCGT
>JAEOTF010000320.1 GCA_016840025.1 Candidatus Hodarchaeota archaeon | reverse complement strand
TTCCTTCGTTTCCTTTTCGCGCATATAGGTAGACTCATGCCTGAGGGTAAGAAAGATAGGATTTAACTAATGCACTTCAGCCATCCCTTAAAAGGAATGGTTTTCGTGCGATATCTTGGATAAAAACGGAAAATAACCCAATTATCTTATTTTTATTAGGTCGGCGGAGATGGAATGAATCCATAGAACCAAAAGATAATTATCCGTAATACAACATCAATAATAGTTGCTATACCATATCCTACGAACATTCCTGCACCGATCGACATTCCATAATCAGAAAACCACTCTCGCCCTTTCATACGGATTGTTAACCATCGTGCAATGGCTCCAAGGAAAACAACATTAGTTTCATGTGGGTACATTATAAATCCAAAATTAAGACCAATAGGTGAGATGGGTGAGAAACCAATAAACAATCGTGGCATGAAGGCAAGTGCTCCAATGATCAATCCCAAGAGGATCTTGTCCAAAGTCATTGGGATGAAGTTGATCCATCCCGAAGCCCATGCAAGAGTCATAATAACGTTAACCGGAAAGAAAGGAGTAGGTAATGCAGCAGAACCGATGCCGTAGGCAACCCAGAAGATAATACCCCACATGAGCCCAAAGATAGCAGCAAACAAGTTACCTACTAGATGAGCAGCCATAATCGATCTTGGATTAGTATGAGTTAATTGAGCAGCTTTGTACCCAACACAGATGCTCCCTGCATCTGCACCGTAGAGATCACCCCATGGCATAAACCATCCCGGAATTCCAGTATACCCAGTTGTCCAAAAAACAACCATTCCGAGGTAGGGAATGCCTGCTCCCCACATAATTCCTGTTTCGCCATTTGTTCGTGCAGCAACAAACATCTTGATCCAAGAGATTAAAAAGGTGATAATAAAGATAGCAATAATCACTTCGAGGACGGGTACACCAGCAGCGATACCGGGAATTTCAATGAGACCAAATAATTTGTATGTACCTTGCCCTGAGGAATCTACAAATTGTTTGAGATTGCTAACGTATCCTTCATCTTGAATAAAGGGAATTGTCCAAGTTCGCCCGAAGAACGCTAAAAAGACCCAAAACACGTACCAGATGCCCATTAAAATAGCCCACACGATTAATAACTTTTTAAGCGGGAAAACACCTACTTTATAGGCTCTATCTACGTTCATAAGATCCTTGAACCCACGTGTTACCGAACGCCATGCTAGGAAGAAAGGAATGAAGGTTCCAGCCAGCAATGTACCAAAAACAAGTGAAATACCCCAATCAAATACCATATTAAGCCATGCATCCGTCCAATGGTAACCTGGGTAAGAATACGGTGGCTCGTAGTAACGTGGTGGTAGAATAGTCAAGAGTCCTCCATATTGCCTTACTATAAACCAGGAACCGAATACATACATCGAATAAGAGGACGCAAACATCCCTAATGCTACATCGAACGTTACTATGAATCCAATACTGAATAACAACAGATGGGGCATAATACCCCAAATTGCTCCTGGTAAAATACCTTGAATTTGCTGACTAAAATCGATAGTCCCCCCCTGCCAGTCATTGATGGGAATAATAATCCAGTCATAATCGGTTGCAGTGGGTATGATTTGATAAATAAGCATGTAAAAAAAGCTGATACCGCTACTAATAAGGAACCAGCGAACTTTTTCGGGTTGACGTCGTTCGCCTAGTGCTCGAGCGATTTCTGCCCCGAGTACACCAGTAGGGAAAGGTAACCGTTCAATTTCTAAGTATTGATGTCTTGCAATAATTGAGAGCGCAATGACGCCAACCATTACGATTGCTAAACTCAAGACTCCCAAAAGATGGACTTTCATGAATTGCCAATCCCACCAGATCTTGTCAATATAGATGTCTCTATAACGAGCAGGATCGGGGAAAACCCACCAAGGAAGAATCCATTCGGGGTTTATTCTCTCGCCATAGGAGCCTGTATGATACATTTGCCAAAATAATCGCCAGTAGGGATCATAAAACAACATATATACGGAAAATAGGAGCCCCACGCCCCAAGCAGGTTGAGCAGACATGGAACACCCCCATCTCATGGTGGCAAGTTCGTTCTCGGTTAAGGGACGGTTTAGAACCCATCCCAATTCTCCAAAAATCAACATGCAAGCGAATGCAGCTGCGATGGGTGCTGTCCATGTTGAAGCGAGCGCTAACCATAGAATTGCAGGCATAAGAATGTTTGCACTAAAAAGCATTGTGCCTACAACTCGCCACGTAAACCCCCACTTTAATTCAGGCGTTGGAGGAAGAAGTAATTCAACTTCTTCGATTATTTCCTCATAAATTGAGAATACACTCCTTAGTCTTTAATAAAACATCATAATTATTGTTTATTTTGGAATAAAGGTTGATAATAACCGAGACATTGGTCTTTGAAGATAAATTAATGAACAAATTAGATAGATAAAAGTAGTTCGGAAGTTTACATAGAGATGTCGGTTAAAAGAAAATCAAAAAACGGGGTTGTGGGCGCGATGGAAAGGTTTAGTGGCCACCATCCGTGACGGAATATGAGTCTTCGGGCTTGTGTTGGGCGGGTGGTCCTTCACAAGAAACCAAACACGCGTCGAAGGGAATGACACGTTTCTTTCTCCGCTCTCTTTTCTTTCTTTCTTGTGGAACGGTATTTTTTCATTATTTTACAGCAGCAATATATTTAAATAACTATATTTGAAACAATTGACGCCACTTTTGTATACGATAAGTTTTTTAAGAACTTTGAAGCAATCGAGGGTTGTTACATCTTTCACAGAGCACGAATACATCTTAGAAGAATAGCTCTGTGCATTACACAAGATTCTACTGGATAAGACTAAATCCTTTTGACCACTTAACAGTATGCTCGAAACTTGATTTTGCTTTCAAAAAATGTACAAAAGAGAAAAATAAGACCAAAACTTATACAGTAAGAGAGATATTTACAGATACAATTATTTTAAAAGGAGGAACAGGAATTGGCAGGAATGGATTTTCGAGTATCTACTTCAATGGAACACTCTCTTCGAGAATGGACTAAAATTATTGCCCAAATAAAGAAGAATTATGATATTCAATCTCAAAAACTATCTAAAAACATTGAGGGGTTAATTATTGAAGAGAAAGAAGATGTTACTTCTGTTCATGAGACAATTCAAGAGCTCATATCCAGTATGATAGACTCACTCTATGAGCTTGATACTCAAGTTTCAGCGGTTGAAGGATGCGAACTACCCTTTTCATCCTCAATTGAAGTCATAAACTCAATTAAAGAGGTTTTAAACTTAGTTCAGACACTTGATAAGCTTATTGATGCTCATTTACGCACTTTATCCCGCCGTTTGTCCTTTGGAGCTCAACTTAACGGACATGAATTAGAGCTAAAAGATAAACTGAAGGACTTTCAAAAAACTCATAAAAAACTTTTTTCCGCAATCGACATCCTTTTGGAAGAACTTCAAGGATTCATCAGCCAATCAGAGGATTTAAGACAAAAAAGAATTCTATAATTCTTTATCTTCCCGTTTATATGTCCTTATCATTTTCGAGTACCCTTTCATTACTTGTACATCTATTCACTTTAAATTACAAAGTTCCAACGATTTTTCATTTAATTCATAAGTAATTAACTGTTCCTTAGGTAATTAGGAGCTAAATAATCACTTTAATTTGGTACTGTGCGTCTCAAAATCCTGACAATGTTTCCCAATGTAATCTTCTGGCATTTAAAAGCTGATACCGTCACAAAAATGCACTATTCCATGACCCCAAAACCGCAGTTCGGGCATTCAAGAGCTCCAGGTGGTAAAGATGAACCACATTTTCGACAGTTCCATCTATCTTCTTTTTTCCAAATCTTTTTGGGTTTAGCTTTAGCTGTTGGAATTAATCGCGGCGTAGTAGCTCTGCCTGCTCCAATCCCAAATAATGCAGCGAAGAGCATCACAAAAACTACACCAACCATATAATCATCAAGATTCGGTAGGTCAACAGTTGATTCTCCTTCTATGATTGCTCCAAGCGATACTCCCATAACGATTAGGATTACTCCTAGTGATGCACCAAGAACAGACGCTAGGAAACCCCCTCCTGCACTTTTTGCCCTTACTCCTGCTACCAGTCCAGAGAATGCCCATACTCCAAAAACGAGTAGTGTTGAAAAGTCAAATTCGCTAGCTGTTAATTCTGAGATTTTTATTGCGTCATAAAGTCCATCAAAAGCTCGTCCAGGGTTTTCAAACACATTGGTTCCTTCCCCAGTAATATATGGAATGATAGCTGTCAATGCTACCGCAGTTGACATAGTAAATATTGAATTAAATATCAGACCTGTTCGTCGAACTTTCTCTCTTTGTGCTGCCATTTTTCTTTTCTTCCTTTATTATTACTTACCCTTTATGTGCCCTATCATCTCACAAATTGCTATTTTACAATTGTTAATAAATATCTTAGCTGAGTAATGGTAATACAAATATTCTTATCTCTTGTATTTCGCTATCAAAGATGACTATTTCGTTTAATGTGGATCTTCAAGTGAGAGTGATCATCTATAATGGGCAATTCCACAGGTACCAGTAGTTCAATGCAAGAGTACTTCCGCCAACTGGAAGATGGGGTGGATAAAGCTTATAAACTTGCCCGTAACGCTCGATTTTTAGGTTTAGATCCTTCATTGGATGTGGAAATCGCTATAGCGAAAGATCTTGCCTCTCGGGTAGAAAGCATGGTGGGACCAAAGGGAGTTGCAGATGAAATTCGTACCTTATTTGAAAAAGGATTTGGACGTGAGACTACTGCGTTCAAAATTTGTGAAAAGATAGTTGCAGGTAAATTTGGTCAATTTTCTCCGTCCAAAGCTGCTGAACAAGCGATACGTACAGGAATTGCAATTATCACAGGGAGTATCACCTCTGCCCCGCTCGAAGGGGTTTCTGATGTAGTTATTCGAGAAAACCCTGATGGTACAAAACATTTAGCGCTCTACTTCTCTAGTCCTGTTAGATCTGCTGGCGGCACGGCAGCGGCTCTCACCACCTTGTTGGCTGATTATACACGTCAACTTTTACATTTATCCGCTTTTACACCTACCCATGAGGAAATTGAGCGGTTTGTTGAAGAAATAACACTCTATGGTCAAACAAAGCACTTTCAAGTATTGACTAGCCAACAGCAGATCCGTAAGGCCGCAAAAAATCTTCCTGTAGAACTCAACGGGGAACCTACTGAAAAAGAGGAGGTTTCGGGGTATCGAAATATTCGCAATGTTAATACGAATAAAGTTCGAGGCGGGATGTGCCTCGTTTTGAACGATGGAGTGGTAGGCAGGGCACATAAAATTCTGAAAAATGTAGAGAAACTAGGAGTCCAGGGTTGGGACTGGCTACGTGGTTTGAAAAAATATTCTCCAAGTGCGATGGCCAATGTTGTTGAATCCAGAATAGACCAAAAAAAAGTTAGACCAAAAAAACTTACAGAAAGATCCGCTACTAATCAACTTGTAGAACCTAATCCGAAATTCCTTACTGATATTCTCGGCGGACGCCCAATTTTTGCTCATCCTACCACAAAAGGCGGATTCCGTATTCGTTATGGCCGTTCACGAAATACTGGACTTGCAGGAGTGGGAATTCATCCTGCTACAATGTTTATCCTCAAAAACTTCCTTGCACCGGGCACTCATATTATTACAGAACGGCCTGGTAAAGGATCAATTGTAACCCCTGTTTCTACAATTCAAGGACCTTTAGTACGATTGAAAAATGGTTCTGTTCTCCGTGTTCAAGATTCTAATACTGCTATAAAGCTAAAAAATCAAATTGAACGTGTTATAGCCTTAGGAGATATATTAGTAAGTTTTGGGGAATTTGTAGAAAATAATCATCCTCTCATACCAAGTGGTTATGTAGAAGAATGGTGGATTCAAGAAGTTGGTGCGTCTATGAGGAAACGTAAACTTTCCAGATCTTTACTTGGTTCTCAACTTCATATCCCTCTCTTTGAACTTGAATCCATTTTTAAAAATCCTTTAACAATCTATCCTTCTGCAGATGTATCAATTAAGCTCTGTTATTTCCTAGAAGTACCCATCCATCCTCACTATACACCCGAATGGGTTGATATTTCCTTAAATGAATTTATTGATTTATATAAATGGTTGACTGAATCCTCAATAATTAATAAGGAAAGTTTTTCTAAGATAAGCGGTCAAGACTCAGTAAAGATCCGTTCGATCCTTGAAAAATTGGAAATTCCCTTTCAAATAGAACACAACTCATTAATCATAGAGGAATTTGCTGCTATTTTGTATTCTGCCCTTCGTTGGGATCAATTTGATCCTCCCTTTGCTTTTTCAGAATTACCCGGCGATATTAATGTTCTTGAATTAATAAATCATATCTCACCACTTAAATTTCGTTGGAAAAGTCCTGTACGGACAGGAGCGCGAATGGGTCGGCCTGAAAAAGCAGATGAAAGACGAATGAAACCTCCTGTTCACATTTTATATCCCATTGGCAATCAAGGTGGGAACAGTCGTAATTTAGCTAAAGCTGCTCGAAAAAAAGGCAAATTAGCGCTCCAGTTAGTGACTATGAAATGTCCTACATGTGAAAAAGTGACTCATTATCCCAAATGTCTTAGCTGTGGAGAGCAAACTGTGTCACTATATCGATGTAGGGAAGGTCATCTATCGACCGAAGAAAACTGTCAATGCGGATTAAAGGCGGTTAGCTATTCTAAACGTAATATTAATTTCGCACAGGAGTTTTATAAAGCAACCAAAGTAGTTGGTAGTTCTCCCGAACTTGTAAAAGGGGTAAAATTTCTAATGAGTAAAAGAAGGGTACCAGAGCCTTTAGAAAAGGGGATACTACGTTCTAAGCATAACATTACTGTTTTTAAGGATGGAACCTGTCGTTTTGATATGACCGATGCCCCATTAACTCATTTTAAGCCTAAAGAAATTGAAATCCCTTTAGAAAAGCTTAGAGCTTTGGGTTATACCGTAGATATCCATGGAAACCCGCTTGTAAGTGGAGATCAGATTTTAGAACTCAAGGTTCAAGACATTATCATTAATATTTCAGCTATGAAGTTTCTTGAGCGGGTTTCTCGATTCGTTGATGATGAATTACGTTTTCTATACAATCAAGAACCATATTATAATTCAATTAACTATAAAGATCTAATCGGACACCTAGTGATTGGGTTGGCTCCACATACTTCAGTAGGGATCATAGGTAGACTTATTGGCGTAACAAGGTCTAATTTGTCTTGGGCCCATCCATTTTGGCACGCTGCGAAGCGTAGGAATTGCGTATCTACCTCAGAAGAAATTCCAATTTGGGATACTCAAAAGAAGCAATTACTCGTACTGCCCATTAGTGAGATAGTTGAAGAATCAATCAATCAGGGAGCTAAACAAGAGGTAGTTGATGATTTCGGTACTTCTATCGTTGAAAATCTTTATTCTCATTGGCAAGTGATAAGTATTGATCCAAATACTCGAAAAACTATTTTTCAATCCATTAAACATTGGATCAAAGGCCAAGATAACCAATGGGTGGAGATAAGGACAAAAAAAGGTAGAACTATAAAAATGACTGCCAATCACCATGCTTTAGTTTGGAATAAAGAAGAAGACACACTTAAGAAAACTAAAGCGTCCCTTCTAAAACCCGATGATTATGTTCCTGTTGCAACTCAACTTGATCTACCTATTCAAAATCCGCCTTCTAGAATCAATATTCTTCAAGAACTCGCTGAAAATCTACCTAATATCCCCAAATTTCAAGAATTCAGGAAGAATGTTCGACTTCGTAATGCTGAAACATGGATGAAAGAAAAATTTCAAGAATTTGCACAAAAAATAGTTGAATCTAAGGAAAGAATAACTCTAAGAAAGTCAACAAGGATCATCCGTAACTATTTTTCCTCTAAACTTCCATCTGAACCGTATAAAAATCCATTTAATTATAATTGGTATAAATCTATACCATTAAGTCATCTTCAAGTACTACACAAAAAAGGAGTATTTAGCTGGGAAGAAATTCCTAGTGATTCATTTTTAGGTATGGCTCGTGATGATCATACGATTTGTCCATATATTACTTTTAATAGTGAGTTCATGCGTCTCCTTGGCTATTTTATTTCAGAGGGCTATATTCGAGATGAATCTACCTGTTATCAAACTAATTTTAGTGTCCCTAACCACTCTCTAAGATCTCACATAAACTCATTAATTCAACAATTCTTGGGTTCACCACCTTATTATAAAGAAGATAATAATCAACTTGTCCATACTGGTCGTATTCATGCCTATCTTTTTGCCTATGCGTGGAAAATAGGTACAAATGCTCTTAGTAAACGTATTCCCTCTTTTATATATACTTTACCCGAGGAGTATCGCTTTAACTTTCTCTCTGCATTAATAGATGGAGATGGCACAATTATTCCTCGATCCTATAGAATTACACTCTACACTGGACACGAAAAGTTGGCGAATGATTATTGTTTGCTTTTATCTACCTTAGGAGTTTTTGCCCGAGTTCATAAGGGAAAAGGAGATCGATATGGCACAAAAATACTAGAACGATATAAAGAGCTAGGAATTAAGCCTAAAACTGGGACATTTCTATATTATGTAAATATCCCTGGTGAAGAAAATAGGTCTTTACTACAAAATCTCTTATTACAACATAATGAAAAGCAGAACAAATTCGAGATAATTAAGAGAAAGGATCCACCTTCTCAAAAAGGGCTTGAAGTGATTGGAAAAGATCTTATCGCTGATAAAATTAAAAATATTAGTTTTCTACAAGAAAATCATCCATCATATTGTCTTGAAGTTTTAACACCTACTATCTCAACTCCAGAGACCCATAATATTTTTCTTTCAAACCTGCTGATTGTAGGGCAATGCGACGGAGATGAAGATAGTGTTATACTCCTAACGGATGCAATAATCAACTTTTCAAGACATTTCCTCCCTGAAAAACGAGGCGGATTCATGGATGCTCCACTAGTACTGTCTATTCAACTAGATCCTTCTGAAATTGATTCTGAGGCCTTTAATATCGACACTAGTTGGTTTTATCCTCTTGAATTTTTTCTTAATACTTGGAAACGTGAACATCCCAAGAATTTATCCTTTATGGAGAATGCTGAGAAACGCTTAGGCTTAGAGTCTCAATATGAAGGTTTTGCCTTCACTCATGGCACTCATAATATTTCTGAGGGGCCTTCACTCTCAACCTATAAGAAATTGGATTCGATGTTTGAAAAGGTCCAAGCTCAACTCGAAATAGCCGATTTAGTTGCAGCTGTTGATGCAGATGATGTTGCGCGGCGTATGCTAAAAAGTCACTTTTTCCGTGATATTCAAGGATGTCTCCGTGCATTCGGTGGTCAAAGTTTTCGTTGCGTAAAATGCAATTCAAGTTACCGTCGGCTACCTCTTCATGGGAAGTGTCGTACACCGAGTTGCGATGGACGTTTAATCTTGACTGTTCCGTCAGGTACTGTGTCCAAATATTTCAATCTCGTCAACCACCTTATAGAAGTTTATGAACTGCCTGAATTTCAAAAAAACCGCGTTGAAATACTAAATCTCAATCAGGAATTGCTTTTTGAAGGCAAAATGAAACAATCTTCCCTTAAGCAGTTTTGGAAATCTTAATATCTCTAAAACATAGCTATGGAAACATCTTCTATTATTTATGGAGTAAAAAGAGAAAAATATGGATAAAAAAGTGGCTAAAGGTATTTTAAACCCCATTTTTTTCATAAAACCATAAAAACTAGTATTCATTAGTTTTCTTTAGGTTATTGGACTGTATATGTTTTTTATTAGGTTAGTAGTACGTTTTTATTAGGTTAGTAGTACGTTTTTATTAGGTTAGACTGTTATAGATTCTAGGTGATATCAAGATGAATAACTCCGTGATGAAGATGAATGTCAGTGAAGTCATGTCTGCTCAGGTAGTACGTATCACGGGAGACAAACCCGTCACCGAAACAGCTAAACTTATGATTAGATCAAATGTTGGGTCAATTCTCGTTGATTCTGATAAAATTGTGACAAAAGGAGACTTAGTTACTCGAGTAATTGCGCAAGGTCTTGACCCTGGCTTGGTGACAACAGTTGAGATTTCTTCATCTCCACTTGTAACTTGTACACCGAATACTTCCCTAGAAGAGGCAATGCTGCTTCTAGCTAAACATGGAATTAAAAGATTAGTAATTGTTGAAGAAAATAAGATAATTGGCATTGTAACTGCTTCAGATATACTTCGAGCAGCTCCAGGTTTGTATGCTATCCGTGAAGAAAGTCTATTTACATCTGAAAGTGAAATGGAAAGTTTTGAGGGTTATTGTGATAATTGTAAAAATTGGGATCTTACCCTTCAGAGTGTGGGCGGTTTTATGCTCTGTTCCAACTGTCGAGAGGGAGAAAACATTGAGGTGGAAGGGGAATTAGATGAAGAAGGGGAATTCTATTAACCGTTAACTATTTTCATTCCGAGAGACTGAGAATTATTATTCTTTTTCTTGTTTTTCCCACATATCATGCCAGTTTAACTTCCCTTCCCTAATTTCTCTTTCAACTCGTGAAGGGCCTGGAAGGCGGCTCACAATATCATTTAAGTTGATACTTTTTACTAAGGCTCGAAAGGTAGAATCCTTTGCGTACTCTTCTAGTTTACTTTTAATAATCTTGGCAACGTTACTTTTCCTACTATCTCCAGGCTGTACTAATACATAGTGAGTAGCATAGTCCTCAATGAAATTAGGCGGACCTACAATGATATAAGGTTCATTCGGGGCCCCAAATGTGATACCTACGGCTAATTGTAGTGGAATTCTATCTAATGTGGTTTTCTTTCCACGGACCATGATCCCACCCTTAGGAAGGTACTCTCCACTTGGAGCACTTAGGGAAACTTGTTCCCCTGTCACATAATAGACTTCTGCAGCTGCCTGTCCCGTTTTCCATGCACTAGAGTAACAAGCTGAAATTCTAGCTGCAGCATCCAAGTCTACTTCACCGATGTTTCCTTTTGTCTTATCCTGAAAAAGAATAGTAGCTGCGGCTCCACGAATGTCCGCATGAAAAAAGAAATCTTGCTTATTTAGCCGCTTTCTTACTAGCTCTTGATTTACTTTGGCATTAGTACCCCCAATAACTAAAAAGCCTTTAGGAGTAAAACTCCAATGATACTTTTCATACCAATATCGGCTATGTTTCTTTATCATTACTTTGCTTTCTTCAGTTATTATAGTTATTTTTTCATGTTCTTGTTCAAGCTGTTTTCTCATCTCTTCAATTGCGGATATAGCAGGTACAATTTTACGTTCTGCCTTTTTTGCTTGTTCATAATACTTTTCAGCGATTTTTGTTAGAGGTTTTCGGAAATCTAGTTCAATAACTTCGTTATCAAGAGTAACAACAATGAGTGCTTTTTGGGGGATGATTTCCTTAACTAATTGTGCTGAGTTGATCCCTTTTTCCTTTGCTAGTTCAATTCGATTTTTTATCTCCTCCCATTCTAACCCTTTCTTACGCGCCTTGCTAACAATCTCCAGTAATTCTTGGAGATCCCTCGAATACTGCCACAAAAGGTCACCAATTTCCTTATTTCTCTTAGCTTGTTTCTGTAATTTCTGTAAATGTTCTTCTTGTTTTGTAAGCGTTTTTTGGAGTCGTTTTATGTTACTTCCTTTTCCTAATGTTTTTTCAGGTTTAATTTCTTCTTGGGGTGAGAAATAATGATCTATCGCATGATTAAAAGACTCAAAATCTTTTGTAAACCCTTCATCTGTTTGAAATACAAAAGGATGGAACGAAATAGGCTTATTTAGTTCATTTAATACAATATACGGCTTTTTTTCTTGAGCAAGTATATTACGAACCTTAGTTACAGTGTTGATAAGTGTCTTGATTTGTTCTTCCGTTATCAGAGAAATTTGAAGATTCTTTGATAACCCTGCTCGGAATAGAATTTCTTCTGCAAGAGGGCCACCGCTGCCTAAGTGAAGGGCCAAGCTGCGAACAAGCTCTTCATTCTCTGGAAGTTGCTTTAATATTTCTTTTAATCGGGATTCTTCAATATCAAGAATAGATCCATCTCGACTGGGAGCCATATGAAAATTTTTTCCAGGTAGAAGATCTCGATCTCTCATTTTTCGGTACCAGAGAGAGAAAATAACTCGATTAGAATCTTTATCTACGAGAGTAAGATTACCTTTACCAAATAGTTCTATAATGACCATATATTTTCTAGAAACACGTTCTACTTCTAAAAGTACTATCCTATCAAATCCATGTTGGTTAATACTTGTAATAATACCTTCTCGAAGATGTTTACGTAACGCGGTTACTTTATCACTAGGCTGCTGAGGGAAAGTTCTCTTAAATTCGGTTAAATGAATCCTTCGACCAGGTTCGATAACGATTTCAAAGTTTTTGCTTTGACTACGTCCTTTCAGGACAATTAGATCATCTAACGAATAGATATTCTTAATTCTCCCCCCTTGAAGCCACTGTAACTCAGAAAGCAGCACATGAATGTCTAAACTAGAAATTCCGGTTTTTATCTTGCTGATCCCCAACCTTGTACAGACTCCTATAGAATGAAAAAAGAATGTGTTGTTAGTTTTTTCTTATTTTCCCATTATTTTTTTATTCTTTCTTCCTATAATTACGCTTGTTAAAACAGGTATCTTAATCTTCAACGTCTACCGTTGAAGAAAAGGTCAAAATTAACTCTTCTAGTTTATCTTTTATCTCTAAGAGTACAGTTTCTAGATCAGCCATTTGTAATCCTTTTTCTAAGAGGAGCATAACCCGTTGAACTGTTTCTTCTGATTTTTGGACTTTACCACTGGTTAATTTTTCGATCTCTGAATGGAGCTGTTCAAATTTATCCGGTTGATCCGAACCATCCATTGTTTTCATCATTATCTCGTCTAATTTGGCTTCCAGTGGACCTAAATCGATCCTTTGGGGTGCTGTTGGTACGGGTGCAGCTTCTCCACCGCTACTTACCCCTCCACTTCCTGCGACTTGAACAAGCATGAACTGCATTTGATTAAGTCCATCTGAAATTGTGTCAAGTTTTGAAAGAACCTGTCTTAACAGCTCTTCTTCCTTGCCCATATTTATCACGTTTCCTGTATATCAAAAAGATAGAATTCCTAAGACTACTGTAATTTTATAGATAGCATATCCTGCGGCGGTAAGATATATTGAATGTCGTAACCCAGTTTTGATATTGCCTTCTCCCATCTTTCCCGCAACAAGACCGCTCATCGATCCTTCGATCATCAGCAGATGGAAGAATACCATCTGAAGACCCACTAATGGCAAAGGGAGGGAGATTGCGCCTTGTCCTGAGGTAAACCCTTGCTCAGCTTGGGTTCGGGCCTGCTCTGCCATTTGAGTAAAGAACGTTTGAAGTAAAATAATGATTACGAATGCAAAAACCAAATAAGAGGCATAAATAATGAAAGTATAAGGACGCATTTGAGCCAGTCTTTCACGACGAAGAGCAAGAAGTTCATTTACATGATCATGAGCTGAGTCAAACACATCTTCAATAGCTCCTCCAGCACGTTCTGCCTCGAGAATGAGTAATGAGGCCCGTTTAACCAAAGATGTATCTGCATTTATTGCCAGTGCCCTCATGGCATCTGGAAAAGGGATCCCCCAACTGATTTTAGAGGCCATTTTTTTCAGTTCCTCTGTTAAAGGCCCGTATTGACGGCGTGAGGCTTGAGTAATTGCTCTAGGGAGCGATAACCCTGTTTTCTGCGCATCTGATACCTCGCGAAGTAAACTGGGGAGATAACTGTCAATTCCATTTCGCCAGTTCCAATCTCGAACGTAAACGAATGTGCTAGGGGCTATAAGGGCGATGATAGCGAGAGCAGTCAGGTCAACGACATCTAATGGTATAAATTCTGATTGAAAGTCCATAATTTCTTTTTCTGTTCCTCTTTCTGGATCATCTTCGATTTCAGCCATAAAATCCAAAATATCTGCGTAAATCAATATGGCCATTCCACTAAAGGCAATAAATAGAATGATTCCCACTATCCACATGAAATTTGCCTGTTTCTCAATTTTTTCAGCCCTAGTGGGCGCCCGTATTGTTGAATCATTTTGACTCATTGTTTGTCGCCTGACTGATTTTATTCTTCTGTTTCCATTCCACCAACCATAAAAATCATTGATACCATGGCGATGGGGACTAGAAAGTATGTAAGCATGTAGAATAAGAATGCATTGCTTGTTTGATCTCCACTCCCAATAACTGATATTATTGCTAACATCACAATGAAGAAGAGGGGTGCTACTACGCCAAGAATCATGAATAACTCCGCTGCTACACCTAATTGTTCAATAAACTCTTTTGTTTCCTCCTCCTTGAAACGCATCAGGCTTTTAGTCTCTTCACTAAGATAATACGTTAGATCTCCACCTGATGTGATTGTCGCCATAATTCCTTCTATGAAGCCCGAATAACGAATTGAGGGGGATCTTAAAGAAGAGGTTTTTAGTGCTTTGAGGATGTCGAATCCTAGGGCCTCAATATCGCGAGTAACTCGCTTAGCTTCATCTGTCATCGCTTTGGAAATCTCTTCTTTGGCAAGAGAAGCAATAATTTTATCAGGAGAGACTCCAGCACTCGCCATAGCCGACATATAACTTGCTGTAGTAGGAAGGGCAGATTCTAATTGTTTCTTTCTTTCATTTGCTTTCGAATGGGGGTAATATTGAAAACCCAAAATAGAGATGACAGCTCCAGAAAAACCGCATATTGCTCCTGTAAGAATCGCGAGGGTCATATCTTCTGTGATAATAAAACTACTCAAACCTAGAAGTAATCCACCACAAAATGAGAGTATTGTAGTGAGAAAAGCCATGCCAAGATACATTCGAAGGCTTATTTCAACGCCTCCTTTCTTCAACTCCAGTCCAATCCAATTAAATCGATCAAGGTATGGTTCCATCCATTTCCCAAAGCGTAAATATGAAATACGTCTGAATGCTTTTGCGATCATGACCACCTCAAATGAATGAGAAGCTTAAATCTGTTATAAAGCTGAAGTATCAACGAGCTATAGCTTGTGGAGTTATCTAAAGCCAGATACTAGATATTATTAATAGTACCTATAACCTATGAAAATTTTTTTCTCTCTTATTTCAAGGATTCCTAAGTTAGTTAAGGATAAATAATATCTTTCTTCCATTAGATCGTTTTTAGTTCACGGCGAGCTCGATCATATGTTTGGTCTGGGGCTTGGTAATAATCTCGAATGATCTCAGCGACTTGTTCATAGTGTTCAATTTTCTTCCGTGCCATCCAATTAAGGATCAACGCTCTACGATCCCATTCGTCGTTCAGTTCTTCCATGGTCATATTCTGTTCTTCTAAAACTTTTTCTAAAATATTAGAACGCCCAAAATAGGTGAAATTATCTTCACGAGGATTCCATCCGAACACCTTATTTAGAATAAGTTCATGGGTTACTGGATCTACACCAACTATCTCTTGGATTTCAAAGGATCTTCTTACATTGACAGTTCCTCTACGAATCCTGCGTTGGACCGAAATGACATTGAGTGCTTGAACCATTTGTCGGGGAATATTCATTGGTTCCGACTCAAGACGTCGAATTACGCCCGCAACACTATCGCCGTGAATTGTACCCATTCCCGAGTGACCCGTTGCCATTGCTTGGAACAGGTTATATGCTTCTTCGCCCCGAACCTCCCCTACGAAGAGATAATCTGGTCTTTGTCGCAGGGCAGCTTTCAATAAATCAAACATGGTGATTTGTCCTCGGAGTCGCCCAGAAGCATCTGCTGCACCAAAACCCGCGCGAGCTACAGAAGGAATCCAGTTCTCATGCGGAATGTTCAATTCTGCAGTGTCCTCAATACTTACAATTTTATTACCAGGCCGAATGAACATAGCGAGGGAGTTAAGCAATGAAGTTTTACCAGATGCTGTTCCACCTGATATAATAATTGAACCCCCATTTTCAAGAGTGAGCCAGAAATAGGCCCCAATCTTATCATCAATTGTACCGAAATTTACCATATCTGTAATCGTTAGCGGATCACTTCGGAATTTACGAATGGTAAACGTCGATCCTCTTTGTGTTACTTCACGCCCGTATGTGACCTGAATACGAGAGCCATCGGGAAGTGATGCATCGAGAAGTGGTTGAGCCACAGAAATGTGTCTACCAGCCCTTTGAGCCATCTTAATAACAAAGGAATCCAGTTCATCATCTGTTTCAAAAACGACATTTGTCGGAAGAGACTCATGTTTGCGATGGTAGATGAAGATAGGCAAGCCTGTTCCATCGCAGGAAATATCTTCTATAGCATGGTCTTTTAACATAGCGTCTATTCGTTCAAAGCCTAGAAAATCACGTTGAACCCGGTAAACAATCTTCTCAAATGCTTTTTCATCCTGTCTAAGATGTTTGATCCCGTAATTTTTAACAATATCCATTACCTTACGTCTCAAATACTCCCTAGCCTTTCCTTCCTCTCGTAAGACCCCAAAGTCAACATCAAATTCGTCGGATAATATGTCTTTGATCATTCTTAAAAGTTCTTCTTCTTTAGTGCTTAATGGCACTTCTATGACCTGATACTTAGTTTCTCTAGTATTGGGATCTGTCTGGATTAACGCATATGCGAAAGGTGGAATGAGTGGATATGATTCTTTGATTAAAGGACCTGCTGCACCTGAACCGCTCAATGTCATGATAATTCACCTATTTAGCAAATATTCTGCTTTACCTCTTTTTCTCCACTTTATCGAATACGCCTACTACTATAATAAATTGTATTTATAAGACCAATTTTATATCTATAGAACGTATTCTATAAACAAATACCTACAATAATTTCTTTCTCTATGTTTATCTTAAGAAAATAATATTTTTTGAGGGTAGCAATCCCATTTTTGGTCATAATTTTAAGAAATGAGTAGGACAGGTTAATACATCAGCTTACTTTTAAAACAAAGAAGCCATTAGCTTTTTTGTTTTGTAGGAAAAAGGCACTCCTCCCCGTTTTTCCAGTAACAAATTTAGACTAACACAAATTCTTCTAATCTTTCACTTGCTTTTTTTCAATCTTTATAGAATTTCCTTTAAAATATCCGCAATTTGCACGGGATGCTCTGCTACGCGGATACCTACTTTATTAAACGCCTCAATTTTGCTTTTTGCAGTCCCAGATGAGCCCGAGATTATCGCCCCTGCGTGTCCCATACGTTTTCCAGGCGGTGCTGTCCGGCCAGCAACAAATGCTACAATAGGTTTATTCACATATTCTTTGGCATAAGCTGCAGCTTTCTCTTCAGCATCTCCACCAATTTCACCTACTAGCACAATAGCTTTTGTTTCGGGATCAGCTTGAAACTTTTCTAATGCATCCAGAAAAGTAATACCTGTGATGGGATCACCGCCCATTCCTATGCAGGTGGATTGACCTTGATCCATTGATGTCATTGCACTCGCTATTTCATATGTTAATGTTCCGCTTCTAGAAACAAGACCGATAGAACCTTCTTTAAAGACATGTCCCGGCATGATTCCAATTTTTGTCTTACCAGGAGATATGATTCCAGGAGTATTAGGACCAATAACCGTGATACCCACTTGTTTTGCACTTTGAACCGCTTTCATTGTGTCTATAATTGGGATATGTTCCGTGATGGCAACTATTGGATTAAGATTGGCCTCTATAGCCTCAAGAACAGCATCTCCTGCAAAAGCCGCTGGTACAAAAATAATTGCAGCATTGGCGTTTGCTTCATCAACAGCTTCTTGAACTAGATCAAATACTGGGACTTCATGAACTTTTTGTCCATATTTGCCTGGAGTGACCCCTGCCACTACTTTTGTCCCGTATTCCTGCATTAATTTTGTATGAAATTGTCCTTGGTATCCAGTTATCCCTTGTACAACCACTCTTGTATTTTCATTTACTAGTACTGTCATTGAAATCACTCCAATAATTGCACAGCAGCCTGAGCTCCAGCCGCCATGGTGTCTAATACCTTAATACCCGCATCTTCAGCGATTTTTCGTCCTTCTTCCTCATTAGTTCCAACCATTCGTACAACAATAGGAACTTTGATCCCTTTTTCATCTCTAGCTTTGACAAGACCTTTAGCTACCTCATCGCAACGAGTTATACCCCCCATAATGTTGATAAACAACACACTAACGCGGGGGTTCATTAAAACGACATCAATAGCTTTTTCAACAACATCAGCACGTGCACCTCCACCCAAATCACAGAAGTTTGCTGCTTTTCCACCATATAATCCTACCATATCTAAAGTAGCCATGACAAGCCCAGCCCCATTTCCAATAATGCCAATATCGCCATCAAGCTCAACATACGCCATTCCTGCTTCCTTAACAATTTTTTCTTTCTCATCTATCTCTCCTACTCTTGAAAAGTGTTTTTCTGCAATTTTAGAGTGCCTAAACACTGATGCGTCGTCAATATTAAGCCGTGCATCCGCTGCAATAAGTTTTCCATCAGTTGTTAGAACTAAGGGGTTAATTTCAGTCAATTCTACATCATATTTTTGCATAACATTGTAGAGTTTAGTGATGATTGTTGCAATACCACGAGCTATCTTTCCTTCAAACCCTGCTTTTTTCGCAATGGTTCTAGTTTCAAATCCTCTCAAACCTTTAATGGGATCAATATGATGCTTAACTACCTTTTCTGGTGCTGTAACTGCTAATTTTTCAATATCCATTCCGCCTTCTTTACTAACTATTATAACAGCATTTTTAGCGGATCGATCAATTGTTGCTCCAACATAGATTTCGTTAGCTATTGATAATTTCTCTTCTATGAGAAGATTTTCAACTGTATACCCGTGAATTTCCATTCCCAAGAGTTTTCCAGCTATCTGCCGAGCTTCTTCAGGAGTATTAGCAAATTGAATACCTCCAGCCTTTCCCCTTTTTCCTGCAAGAACTTGCGATTTTACTGCAACAGGCTTTCCTACCTCTTGAGCTGCCCTTATAGCGTCTTCTTTATTAGTTATATGTTTCCCAGGGGGTATAGGGATTCCATTTTCTTTAAAAATCTCTTTTGCTTCAAACTCAAAAAGTTTCAAGCGAATCAACACCATATCTTTGATAAAATGTACCAAATTTCAATATATGTAAAAAATTTCGCATTACTTAAGAAGGAGCAATTCAATATACTAACATGTTGGGTGACTTAATTGACTGAAAGGAAATTTCTTGTCTCCATTTTATTCAAAAATGAAAACTATTATCTAGATAGTATCAGAACTTTACATGATCTCGATCACTTAGAAAACAATCCAAATGTCATCGATTTTCAGCTCAAAAGATGTTTAAGATCCGCCTAATTCAAACCAGAGTTAAATAAAAGCATTAAAAATCAAAAGGAGAAGATTAATTCATTGACAGCAACATAATGCTTTAGAATCAGTCTTCAACATCAAATGCTGTTTTCATCCGTTGCTCCATTGCTATTTGTGCACATTAGAAGTATCCCCAAGCCAAATCTCAGGCCAAGAAATTTTGTACACTATTCGTAGTTTTACTGCTAATTTATTACATTAATAATATTTTATAGATGGTTATTAAGTCTTTAAAAAGAGAAGCCCTGATTTACTAATACTAATCAAATTCACTGAATAGCAGGCGTTGAAGAATGGAATACACAGCTATTAATTTTGAGGAAAAACTTGCGAAATTTTCTGATCACTTTTCACCCAAAATTATCGCAAAAATGAATGACTATCATTTTAAACTGGCAAAATTCCAAGGAGCTTTTATTTGGCACAAGCACATACATACGGATGAGACTTTTATCGTACTTAATGGTGAAATGGAAATTGAATTCCGTGATGGGAAGATAAGTCTAAAATCAGGAGAAATGTTCGTA
>JAEOTF010000319.1 GCA_016840025.1 Candidatus Hodarchaeota archaeon | reverse complement strand
TTCGGTGAAGAAAATCATGGAAAAAGCAGGATACACTTCACTTAAGCAATTACTATCCATAGAATAGTGTATTACAATAATTGAAAGAATGATATGATTGAATAGTGCGCTTAAGAAACTAATAAAGAAAGCTGCGCTATTTAGAAATTCATTAATAATCTATATTCATCATTGTTGAAAACAGAAGGTAGTCTATTTGGAAGATTTAAAAACAATGGTTTTTGGCCCTGTACCTTCAAGACGGTTAGGTCAAAGCATTGGAATAAATAATATTCCGCCAAAATTTTGCTCGTATTCTTGCATTTATTGTCAGTTAGGCATAACTCAAGATATGACAATATCAAGGACATCGCTCTACAAGCCAGAAAACATTTTCAAACAAGTCAAAAAAAAAGTTAATGAAGCAACCTCAAGAGATGAGCCTATTGATTATCTGAGCTTTGTTCCTGATGGAGAACCAACTTTAGATTTGAACTTAGGCAAAGAGCTTTCCCTCTTAAAGCAAATTGGAATTCCAAGAGCTGTTATAACTAATGCCTCGCTCATCCGGCAAGAGGATGTAAAGGAAGATTTGCTTGAAGCAGATTTCGTTTCTTTGAAGGTGGATGCCGTCAGCGAAGCTTTATGGAGAAAAATAAATCGACCACATAAAGAATTGAACCTAAATTTTGTTTTAGATGGTATAATTGAGTTTACGGAGGAGTTCAAGGGCACTGTTGTCACTGAAACGATGTTTATAGATTGTATTAATTATGGAGACGAAATTGAGAAAATAGCAGATTTCCTGCAACATTTAAAAAGCCTTGATAAGGCATACATTGCCATTCCGACAAGACCACCAACGGAAATGTGGGTTAAACCTGCAAAGGAAGAAATCATAAACACTGCTTTTCAAGAATTTTCTAAGAGACTTGGCACTAATAGAGTTGAGTATTTAACAGGTTATGAGGGTAACGCCTTCGCTTTTACTGGAAAAGTTGTAGAAGACTTGCTGAGCATAACTGCAGTTCATCCTATGAGAAGTGAAGCAGTTAAGGAATTCTTAAAGAAGACAGATTCAGACTGGTCAATTATTGAAAAACTAATACAGGAAGAAAAACTTGTGGAGCTTAAATACCAGCAAAAAACCTACTATATTCGAAAGTTCCCACACAAAACGGAAATAAATAAAACACATTTAGAATTTGGTTACCCGGATTAGAAAATCAAACTAAAATAGTTCACCCAATAAAAGCACGATAGGCATAAAATAAAGATTTTTCTTGCTATTTGTCGGTTTTTAATCATCAAACAAGACAACTCTTAGATATTTACAATCGTACTTACATTGCTAAATATTCAATATTAAAAACAATAATATTAGATCTAAAGATTTTTATTCTGTTTAGATAGATTGAATCAAAATTATTAGAGGTAAAAAGCATGGTTAAAATAATTGTTGATAATGATAAATGTACTGGATGCGAAACATGTATCAACACTTGTCCAGCAGATGTCTACGAAATAGTAGATGGAAAAGCTGTTCCTGAGAGAATGGATGATTGTATATTGTGTGGAGCATGTGAAGCACAATGTCCTGAAGGTGCAATTCAGGTTATCGAGTGAGTGTTTAATACTCGAGTTATATGATCTATTTATCAGACTTGCCGATCATAAGGTACGGATCCAAAGTAAGTAGGTTTTTCAACCCTTTATAAAGAATAGACAGAATATTTAGCTGAAGATGGAACTTTAATAAGGATTAAGAGTTATTAATGGAAATTCATTGAGCAGAACGCGGTGGGTGTATTAGAGAGAGAAAGAGAAGCTTTTAATCTCAAACCTGTCTTTTTCTCAGAGATAAAAACTAAAATTCTATTATATAGTCAAAAAAATTATCAAACGGATTCTCCAGCTCCATCATTTGTTTTATCGTTAGATTCTCAAAATACCTTCTCAAAGGCCTTATTGAATTGCTATGAGCAGAAATTGCAACGTTAATTTTCTTCCTTTTCATCAGCTTATGCAAATCCTTCACGAAAGACAAAACCCTTTTTTCAACCATCCTCATTGATTCGCCCCCCGGAGGAGGAACATGATAGGATCTATGCCAAAGATCAAATTGTCTTTTGCCATATTTCTTGATTATAGTTTTGTGAAGTTTCCTCTCAAGATCGCCATAAGATCTCTCGATCATCCTGTCATCAACAAGAACTATCTTGCATTCAGGGTGATATTTCAGAACTATTTTCAAACTATTCGACGAACGAGAAAGACTCGTCTTAAAGGCTATTTGAAAGTTCTTACTTCTTAATTTCTCTGCAATCAAATTGGTTTGTTCTATTCCTTTGAGGGTCAATCTCGAATTTACTCTACCAGTAAATCGTTTACTTCTATTGAAACTTGATTCACCATGTCTAAAGACATAAATATGCAACTTCACCGTCGATTCACACTCATTCTCTCAACCCTATCAAGTCTATAAGTCCCAAAGTATATCTGTGATTTCTTCTTTGGATAGTTTTCTGATTTCTAAAAACGGTGCCGAGAAATTAACTTCAACTCCTCGATTAAATCCTAACAGTCAATAGCAAAAATAAGGAAATTATAATCTTAAACTGTTGCATCAATAAAAAAATAGGATATGATGAAGTAATGCTTTTTTTTAACACAAAAATCGTTTGACAACTTCGTAAAGAACACTTGCTCCAAAAACGAGATTTCTAGTAGAAATTCGTTCGTCAATACCATGTTCTCTAGTAACTATTCGAGGACATGATTTTTCTGGAAGCCTAGGCTGAAACCCATAACATATGCTCCCAATTCTTCTGAAGAACCGCGAATCTGTTCCTCCAGTCATTAATAAAGGAGTTATGCTACATCCAGGATTGAAATCTTTAAGAACAGATACAATTGTTGCATAAAATCCGGTATCTATCTTAGATACTGTAGGTTCTTGAATTTGAAGAGTTTCTAGCTCAATATTTTCAGAATCAATATCCTTCAATAAGTTTTTAATTATTTCTAAAGTTTTTTCTGAACTCTGACCTGGAAGTATTCTGCAGTCAAAAGTCGTTTCACACTCTGAAGGAATTACATTTTCTTTTTGTCCTCCCTTAATTATTGTGGGTGTAATTGTCGTTTTCACTCTTGGTTGTATCTCTGTTACAAGATCAGGATAATGTTCTGCTAGTTCATTCAAGATTAGATCACTTTGTCGAGGATTTGCTTGAATATCAGAAAATGCTTTTTTTAGTTGTGAGTCATTTATTGCCAGTCTTTCTAGAAACGTTCGTAAAGAAGTAGGTAACATGGTTTGGGGATTGTAGTTAGCGAGTTTTTCTATAACTTTGTTCATAAGCAATATTGCATTAGTATTTTTATCAGGCATAGATGCGTGTCCTGGAATACCTTTCGTTTTTACTTTGAACCAGATAATACCTTTTTCAGCATTTTGTATTGTAAATATAGTTCTGTTTTGAATAGGAATTCCAAGTCCGCCACCTTCATTAATAACGT
>JAEOTF010000318.1 GCA_016840025.1 Candidatus Hodarchaeota archaeon | reverse complement strand
GGAGACTAAAAGTGTAGAGACTCTCTCTAAAACTGAAGTAGTAATAAAACAATCGAATAATTAAAGGTCACCAGCATTTAACCCAGTCTGAATGAAAAATTAAGATTAAGGGCGATATGAAACTATATCATTGATTGTAAAGATATTGTAGGAGTGCAATTAAAACTTGAAACTGGGCAATATACAGAGACCAAAGCCTTTTAAATTTCTTCAAGAACTCATATTTGAAGGCATTTGGCCCTTTAATGGGTTATCGGCCCCCATTGGTGTACTCCTATTAACGTTTGTATATTTCGTTTGGGGATTAGGAATTTACCTTCTTTACAACATTTCAACATATTTTCTCATTGCAGGTATCTGTGCAGGAGCAGGTATCTCAATTTGGACCTATGGAATATTCAATTATGCTGATGGGATGAGAAACGTCGATATTGAACACATTAATCCCGTAAAGAGAAAATTTTTACAGCAATATATGGATGAATTGTTCCACCCTTCCTCTCTCCTGATCGGTGTACTTCTGTTCACCCTTACTCAGACATACTTCTTCTCTGCTTCCTTTTTTGGAGCAGAAAGTCTTTTAGATAATGTTCAACACGAACTCAATGGTACCTCATTACCACCACCGCTCCTTCTCTACGTGTTTCTTATCTCTTTCGATATGTGCTATAAATATGGGCTCTCAGCCTATATTGTGCTAATACAAATACGGCGTAACTTAAAACTCAATCAACATTTAAGGAATCCTCATATCAAATCCTTTTTTACACCCCATGATATTAGAGAGTTAGAAAAAGCCGATAATTATCATTATATTGCACTATGTGGAGGAATGTTCTTTTTTCCTATGGCTATCTTAGATAAATATCTTCTCTTTAGTTTATGCCTTTATCTAAGTATTACGACTATTTTCTCGTTTGTTAATACTCTACACCTCCACATTCTCTACAGTCGCGCAATTCCTCAACCTGTTCTGAATTTACTAAGTTCCTCGAAATTCGCTTATGTAGGAACGATTTCTCCTCAAAAAATTCCTCATGTAACCCCCACACTCTTTGTATTCGATGGGAGACGGCTATTTATCGCCACATCCGTTAAAAGCAAGAAAATTAAAAATCTACGTAACGAGAAGAACGTCGCATTTTGTATCGATCATCGATCAATCAATGATTTAACGGAAAGTCAGGGTGTTCTTCTCCAAGGTAGTGCTCGAGTCTATGGATATAATTGGTGGACTGGAATGCTGTTTGTTCTTGTACTAGGACTTCGTATGCTCCTTGTCCGTAGACTGTACGTTCAGAAGTATTCTGAATATGTATCTCAATATGCTAAACAAAGTAAATATCTTCCTGCTCCATGGCAACTTCGTCCTATTGTCAGTAGAACAATTATACAGCTCATTCCTGAGCGTATTATCTATTGGAAAGGCACGAAATTTGACCGAGCAAAATTCTGATATTGGTGTTGGATTCATGGAGCCTAAATGTAGAGAGAGAGAAAAGAATAATAATTGTAATATCAGAAAGGTGTTCTCTGAATTTCTCTTAGACGCCACATTTATGTACTGCTGTACTTTGACGAAAAAAGGAATGCCACATATTACTCCCGTATTGTATGTTTATGGAACAAAATGGTGTGTCTTGAATTTTCTCATAGATAAAAACTCTGTTAAAGCAAAGAATCTTCGCCAAAATCCTTACCTTTCATTAACATCTGACGAAACACATCCAATTAATCCATTCTTAAACACTGGCATCATGTTAGAAGCAGTAGCTCACCTTAGTGAGTCTCATACTGATGTCCAAGAATGTCTGGTGAATCTTCGAGATAAATATCGCTCTCAATTGAAACCAGAACTTGTAGAAACATTTGCGATTGAGAATGAGATGTGTGTAAAGGCTTACATTCTGAAAGGTGTTTATTGGAAAGGGCCGTTCTTTAAAAGATTCATTTGTACCGCAAGAAGAGAACCAGATGACCCCTTATGGAAGCGTATTTGACTACAGTTTGAATCTATAATTGAGAAACTGGTTTTCATGCACATTTTATAATTAGGTTTCCGCTAGGTTGTTTTCATATCATTGAAATAATATACTTAAATAAGTTGATAAACATTGATCTATAGGGTTGATTTTGCATTTTATTATATTAAGTTACTTTCATGGGGTAGATGGTCCATGTATTCTCGATTCCTATCCAGAGGGGCTAGAGGAAGATATAGCGGATGATCTCTGTCGCACATTAGATATTCCCATAGTTCCTGGTTTTTTTATGCAACATAAGAGCAATTATAAAAGTAGTAACTGGTATTTTGAGATTCCAAGTGAGTTTGCTAGGGGTGGGATAGATGTGCTAATGGCTTCCATTATTTTGATTAAGGAGGACATCGATCCAATGAGCCTAAAGAATTGCATGAAAGGTTTTGTTGATGAATTAAGGGAAGTTAATGGGCTTTCTCGGTTGCTACATCCTGAAATATCATTAAATAATTCTGAGGAAACTTTAATTGGGATTCAAAATACACGAGAAGTAGTCAATGTTCTATTAAAAGAATTTAGTCACACTTTACCTTGTGGTTTTCCAATTATTAGGGATTTTAAGGATGAAGATCTCGAAAGTATAATCGAAATAGATGAATTAATTCTTGGTAGACGACGATCTGACTTTTGGCATAGGAAGATTGAAACCATAGGAAAAAGCTCAGAAGTTCCACCTCTTATAGCAGAAATGGGAACGAAAATTGTGGGTTTTGTTCTAGGAATTCTTGGAGAAGCAAGTGGCTGGGAATATATTGTTCCTGAGAATATTGGGTGGATTGATACAATTGGAGTTGATCCTTCTTACCAGAATAGGGGTATAGCGACAATGTTAATGAAGGCAATGATTAATTCTATGAAGATGGCGGGTGTAGAAATGGTTTATACCTTAATAGACTGGCGGGAGGGGGATCTCCTTAAATTCTTAAATCGTATAGGATTCAAAAGAGGCAATATGATTAACCTCGAATTGAAGATCGACGATTTATATCAGAAAAAGAAATAAACGAACAATCCTGAAATTATGGTATAGACTCTCTATAGTTGCCTTTATTTTCTTTTTAGTTCAACCTATTAAGTGAGAGAATGTCAAATCTTCTCAAAATAATTAGCAATCCAAGGAAGGAAAGTTTCGCCTATTATTTCTTCTATTTGACCTTGTATAGGGGGGGTGTCCTTACATGAAAGGTAGGAGAGATAGATTGGCTTCTCTTCCACCATAGTGGATGATATGATGTGAAACATTTTCTCTTTATTTATGCTAATGGGATATAGAACCGAGTTCTCTTGCATTTCTGTAACTTTACGCAGCGTCTTTTCATAGAGAAAGTGTGGCTCAACATCTTCCAAAAATTCTGCAGTGTCTGCCTGAAATCGTGCTAGTTCTAAACCGGTATCCGCAACTAACAATAACATGTCGGTATCCAAAGTTTTAGCTGTTTCCTGTGCAACTTTATGTAGAATATCTTGCACGGGGGAAATAAACTTTAGGCCATCTGAAACTCCTGAAAAAACACTATATTCACGCAAGATACTGGTTTGAAACACCATTTTCATTTCAAAAGAGGGAGTTGGTCTATCCTTCCAAATGCCCTGTAAAGTAGCGCGGAGTAAAGATGTTTGATCATCCATAATTTTCCAGAGTTCAGAATCTTCAGGAAGATCGTCATCTATTTTATGAAAAAATACTGCAAATGTAGGATCTAATTCAAGCTTGTATATTTCTTTTGCTAAGTTTTCAAAGTATTTAGTTGCTTCAGTAAACCGTTCTTGATCCTGAGTGTCAACTACAAAGATGAATAGATCTGTCCCATCAAGATACCGTTCTGGTGTCTCTAAATACCGATCACGATATTTCTTTTGACCACCCATATCAAAAAGCGTCATAGGTTGTCCTTGAAGGACGATTTTTTGGCGTTCAACCCCTTTTGTCGGCCTTAGTTCTTCAATTTCTTTCAACCTATCTTCTTTTGACACCTTATCCGCAACTCGTTTCATTGTTAGAATTATACTAGTTTTCCCTGCATTGTTTAAACCAGCAAGAACAATCTTTGGAGTTGTAATCTCACCACTGGTGAGACGACGAAGAAGTCCACTGATTCGTAGCCAGCGATCTATTTTGTTTTTCGGAATCTCTGTTTTTACGGCTATTTCTGCGGCCACCAATTCACAATTAGCGAGATCTTCAATTGTTTGAAATCCTATGGTTTCTATTAATTTATTTTCTTCTTTTTCACTTAGTCCTCGAAGTCTTCTAATTGGTAAATTTAAAATTTCTGTGGGGGAAGGTTTCTGTTCCTCTATATCGAAATCAACAAGTGATAAAATCTTATATAGATGAAATTCTGTTAATGACAAAGGAGAAAGATGTTCCATAGTTACAATACCTCTCTTTTATGTACGAATAGAGTTATAAAAAAAAAGATGACCAGATATTAATCTTTGATTTTTGTAGATTAATAGATTATACATTTGATATAGGTAACTAGCTAAAAGTTTATTCATTTGATATTATCCGCATTAATTCAAAAGAGCATTATTGAAACTTGTGAAATAACTAATTTTTAAGGAGATACAAGATTTTTACTTGATATAGGCGTAGTCAATGATTTCTCGTATAATTTCTTCCATTGTTCGACATGAAAGCAAGAAACTTCTACAATTAAATCCAATTAATGCGAAATTTAATCAGCTCCATGAAATGACCATCAACAAAGATAAAGCGTCATTATATGTCCATATCCCTTTTTGTCGAAATTTATGCCCTTATTGTTCATTCAATCGTTTTCATTATAATGAAAAACAGGCAAGAAATTACTTTAAAAGCCTAAAAAAAGAGGTTGAATATCTTACACAGCATAATTTCACTTTTAGCCATATATATTTTGGAGGTGGTACCCCTACAGTAAATATGAATGAATTACTCAATTTTCTTGATTTTTTACATAATAATTTTAGTATAAAACAGATTTCCCTTGAAACAAATCCAACTGATATTAACTCTGACAACTTGAAAGAGTTAGCAGGGCTAAAAGTCAAGCGTCTTTCTGTAGGAGTACAAAGTTTTGATGATAGAATTTTAAATAGCATTGGACGACGATATCTGAGCGGTGAGGAAATTAAAGAGAGGCTCATAGAAGCTAAAGGAATTTTTGACACACTAAATATTGACCTCATCTTCAATCTACCCAATCAATCCATAGGGCTATTTAAGCGAGATATTACCACATTTAAGAGATTAGGTATTGATCAAGTTACCTTTTACCCCCTCATGCCTTCACTCCGTCGTAAAACTGTGTTAGAGAGAAAATTTAGCAAAATAAATGCAACACGAGAGAAATTCTTTTATCAAATGATATTAGAGAATGTGTTTCATGACGGATATTCGGCGTCCACCCCATGGTGCTATTCTAAAGGTGAAAAAATAATTGATGAATATATTGTAGAATATGATGATTTTATTGGTATTGGATCTGGTGCAATAAGTTATCTGGAAAAAATGTTCTATGTTAACTCATTTTCTTTGAAACGCTACAACAAATTGGTAGAAAAGGACAGATTACCTGTAGTACTTTGGAGGGATTTGTCCTCTAGAGAAGCAGCTCAATACTATCTGCTCACAAAATTATTTGGAATGGGATTAAGCAGAAAAAACTTTTACAAACGATTCGGTAGGGACATCAATCGCATCTTATTACGGGAAGTTTTTCTGTTCAAACGATTTGGCATTGTTCGAGACCAAAAAGAAAGCTTATATGTCCCTGAAAGTGGTATGTACCATGTTAGTACTCTCATGAAAGAGTTTTTCACAGCATTAAATAATTTACGGGAGTATTGCATGAAACATTCTCTATAGAGAAACAACGGGTTTTCTTAGGGGTTATTATATGGTTTTTTTCGATTCTTAACACAATTTCCGAAATTATTTAGACATAAATAATGATATTTTCTTTATGGTCTTGCTTTCATCTAAATCGCTATCAAAGTGTCGAATCATCGCTACAGGAGGGAAAGGGGGTGTGGGAAAGACTACAACAGCTGCTGCTCTAGCGTTGCATTATGCTGAAAAAGAAAATCTTGAAACCCTAGTGATCAGTTCTGATCCAACCCCAAGCCTTTCAGATATATTTGAATTTCAACTAGATTCTAAACCAACTCCGATCCCACATGTTTCTCACCTATCAGGGCAAGAAATGAGCCGTGATGAAATTGTTAGGTCTTGGAAGGAACGTTTTGGCGATGAGGTTTATGAAGTTGCTTCAAGTTTTCTCCCTGTGGACCGAGATATTATAGATTATGTTGCAGATGCGCCTGGGATCGCTGATGATCAATATATGCTCGCATATCTGCTTGATATCGCTGAAAGCGGAAAATACGATAAAATTATTTGGGATACTGCTCCTGCAGGTCAAACTTTGAGTATCCTAAAACTTGAATCTCGATTTTATGAACATCTGACACAAGCTGCCAACCTCTACATTCGGATGCGGAAGAACTTTGAATCTCTAGGACGTAAACTTCGTCTTCGTAAAAAACGATCACCCCTAGAAATTATCGAAGAGTGGCGAGAATTAGCAAATAATGTTCTACATACCCTAAGAAATCCTGATGTTACTGAATTTGTTCTTGTAACGATCCCTGAGGGCTTAGGCTTAGCACAAACTAGAAGGGTACTTATAGATCTTTCACAATATGGGATTAGAGTAAATCATCTTGTTATCAACAATGTACTACCCGAAGAGGAATCTATTCAGAAATCATCATTTCTACAGGCACGACAAGCTGTTCAGAGACCATATCTGGAAAAATTGGAGAAAATATTCGACTATAATACGACTAGAGTGCATATGCTTCCTGTTGAAGTGAAGGGATTGGATTCCCTGCGTGAAATCGGGCGATATTTGGCAGGTACAGCTGAATAACTTAGTATTGTCACTTTATGCTGAGTTTTGCTTCTAACCTCTTAATTTCTTTCGTATAAATCGAAGAAAGTTTCGGAGATTTAGAATTTGATAATTTCCAAAGGAATAAAGGTCTTTTTCAGTTGTTAGAATATTATCAGCCAAACCAGGTACTGCTTCTGTAGTCAAAACGTCCTGTTGTGCATCCATTTTCTCTAATTCCTGATAAATTTTCCAGGATTGATGCAATAATGCTTTCTTTTTTTCATAATCTTTCTGTGAGAGATATCCATGTTTTATTTTAATATCAAAGAGTTTGTCAGCTGTGTCATACGTATGCCAAGCTATCTCTTCACGAGTAAGAGTGCTTTCGTAATTTAAGAAATTCTTCCAATTATTGTTTGTCAATGCGTTATAATGAGACCTGAGATCTTTAAATAACCGTTTGTACCCGTATTTATCGGGAAAATCGAAACCTAACGCTCCAGGGTCTAAAAAGGGAGCTAAGGGAGCAACAAAAAAGTGTATTTTTTCACTGAAAGTAGTAATTTTCTTGTCTAGATATGAAAGAATCCGCTCTAACTCTTCTTGGGTCTGTCCAGCTAGGCCTATCATAAAATATAGGTCAAATTTTTTGACTCCCGCGTCTAATGCATAATTCAGATTTCGCTCCAGAGCTGTATTTGAGTAGGCTTTTCCATGATGTTTCCGGATTTCCTCTGACCATGTTTCTGGTGAGAGTTGAAGACTTACTTCACTCAAATGAGAAAGTTTTTGATAATATTCCTTGGGAGCAGGGTAAAATAGTTCAAATACGATGGGAAGATCGATCTGTTCTCTTTTTATTCCATCTAAGATCTTTTGCCAATAACTATCACCACCCTGCTGGAGATCACAGAGTAGAAAAACAGGAATTTTCACATATGATTCAATTTCTGATAAATCAGCAACAATTCGTTCAGGGCTTCGGAAAGCAGGTTTATCACGATTACAATATTTTTTATAAAAGTACTTTGACCCCCCACACGTTAGGCAATTCTTGGTACACCCTTTTACCGTGAACATTGCGAGGAACGGGTTTTTTAGATATCCTTTATAGGGGAATCTAAGTTTAATACCTCTTACAGAAGAAAGCATATTCACTATGAACTTATAATCCAAAGCAAAGTTATCTAAGGTTTTAGGAACATATGTTAATCCATTATCGACCACTGTTTTCTCACGATAGATCATATTAGGAACCATAGAGTAATTGGGAGTGGATTTTTCTAATTCTTGGAGTAATTTCAAAAGAGGTAGTTCTGTAGAATCACCTTTTATAACAAAATCAACCCCTTCTTCATGAATAAGCTCAGAGGCATAGTAAGTAGACGATAACCCACCGAACACAATTTTTGTATTAGGATGGATTTTCTTGCAAACTTTAGCAAGTTCTAAACTGCCATTTGCATGGACAAGCCAATGGAGATCGATTCCAAAGAGGGACGCGTCAAAAGAAGAAATTAACTTTTCTACATCCAATTTGGTATCTTCTAGCATACGAAGCGCAATATTTGCTATTTCAACTTTGTAGCCATATCGGTGGAGATATTCGGCTATAGAAACAAATCCCATGGGATACATTTCAAAAATAGGCGTAGAGGGAACAACATCACTGATCGGCCCCCAAAGACATTGTTTCTCCCGAAAATTCCAAGAACTTGGAGGATGTAGTAAAATTAAGTCAGCTTTCATGAGTGGGGACTCAATTTTCCCAAGCTTTTTGAATATTCCTCAAGGAAATCCCTTGAAACCTAATACCTAAATAAATAGGCTCTCATCGGCGTGTTTTGATGTAATTTTGAACTACCTCCTCTTAAAAGAAGAGGATTCCTCGTTCCTCGAAAACTGCTTCGGCAGAAGTCTGACGTTTTCTCCAGAGGCGTAACTTTCCGCCATTCCCGCGGTAGAGGGGTTAACTATTTGAACGTGACGGGCTTCCCTCAAAATTCTCCTGCCTTCCGTTCGAATATTCACGGCAGCATTAGGGTCTCTCTTGTGAATCGTGTCACATTCCGGGCATTGCCATTTCCGATGTTTCAGGTCGAGGTCGTGATTAACGAAGCCACATTTCGCACACGTCTTACTGGACGGAAAGAAGCGATCTATCAAGACGAGATGTTTCCCCTGCCAGTCCAGTTTATATTTCAACAAAGTTACAAACTGATGCCACGAAAAATCTAAAGTGACCGATTTAGACAAACTCGAATTGAATTGTTGCATGCCTTGAATATTCAAATCTTCTAAACATACCGCGTCAAAGGTGCGGCTAAGGGTGAACGTGGTCTTGTGAGTCCAATCTAGTTTGCGATTGAAGATTTTCTCGTACAGACGTGCCAAAGCCAGTTTTGCCTTGTGCCAATTGTTCAAGCCGTGTTTTTTCCGTGCGAGGGTGCGATGCAATCTCGCCAATTTTTTCTCCATTGTGCGGTAAAACCGCTGGTTTGCCAGTTTTTCGGTCTCACTCACCAGAAAACCGGATGCAGACATATCATACGCCCCAATCTTATCCTTGAAAACCACCTGTTTGGTTTTCACCGGTAATTCTCGTTCGATTAGGATAGACACGTAATGTTTGCCTGTTTTCGTTGTGCTAAGAGTGACTTTTCGAATAGGCTCGTCAAAGACGCGCCCATCTCTGTATTTCACGGGTGTTTTAATCTTCGGCAATTTGATTGTTTTATTATCAAAGTCAATCTTGATATTCTGATTGACATTAATGGTCGTATAGGATTGTTTGGCTTTTCGGCTTTTGAATTTCGGATGATCCACTTTAAAAGACCGAAAAAAGTTGGTAAAGGCAGTTGTCAGGTTTTTACGGGCTTGCTGTAAGGCAATTGAGTCTACTTCTTTTAAAAACTCGAATTCACGTTTGTAGTCCTTTTCGGTCTTATACTGGTAATTGTAAAGAGTTTCCCAATCCTCTTTGTATTGCTCATAGACTTTCTTCCGTTCTGCCAACATTGAATTATAGATGAACCGACAACACCCAAAGGTGTTATTCAAAATAGTGCGCTGTGCTTTGTTTGGATAGATTCGGAATTTGAACGCCTTCTTGATTAGCACAGCCAGGTCAGTCCTGAGCGAAATAGTGCTCAACGGAATAACGTCGGCATGATTTAAAAGAGAATTCCAAGGTGGGATGTAAGTGAAACCTATCTAATTTTGCGTTTTATAGGTTTTTTCGTTTCTATTTGTCTTATATGATGGGAATAACTCCTGAGATCCAGAAATACCTTATTTAACAAGAACAATTCATCCATCCCTTAAAAGGGATGGTTTTCTTGCACTTTCTTTGATAAAAAAAACATAAATAGTATTTATTCCGCATTTAGTGCTTGTTTTGGATTACTCCCCCCTTTCAAAAATATTATATTTTCACTTGCCTTAAAATAAATGAGCTATATTCCTATATTCGTTCTATAAATTAAGCAACAGGAAGACAAAATCCATCAAAAACAATTGTTAGAATTCATGAAAAGCAGAGTGAAGAATTATGTTTCCTCGGGAATGGTTACCTTTGATTGTAGCAATAGGGTTTGCATGTTTTGTACCTATTGCAGTGAAAATTCTCAATATTTTACTCTCACCTCCTGGAAGGATACCCCAGCACTCGAAAAAAACATATGAGTGTGGGGAGAAACCGATCGGAACTGCAAAGATTCGCTATTCTCCACAGTTCTATACTTTTGCGATTGTTTTCGTTCTCTTTGACATTGTCAGCGTTTTCATTATAACATGGGCATTTATCTTTCGCGATGCGGCAATAGATAAGTGGTTAACCTTAGGCACTATCGGTATTTTTAGTCTTGTCGTCTCTTTCGGTTTAGTTTTTTGGATGAAGCAGAAAGCAATACTTTGGGGTTGATTAGAATGGATAATGTTATCCTTATGACAACTGACAAACTTAAATCGCTAGTTCAATTTTTCACAAATCCACTTCAAAGCTGGGCTCGACGTAATTCACTTTATCCTCTCTTCCTTGGACAAGCTTGTTGTGCCATTGAGATGGCATCAACAATGGGAGCTAGATGGGATACAGAACGAATTGGAGTTCTTGCACGAGCTTCTCCCCGTCACTGTGATATGATGTGGATAAATGGGTCAATCACTCATAAATTTGCACCCCGTCTCCGGGAACTTTATGATCTTATGCCAGCTCCGAAGTATGTCTTCGCAACTGGACAATGTGCTATTAGTGGGGGTCCATTTTTTGAGGGTTACTCTATAGTGGAAGGAACGGATCAAGTTATTCCTGTTGATGTTTCTGTACCCGGATGCCCACCTCGACCTGAAGCGATGTTCCACGGTCTACGAGTTCTTCAAAAAAAGATACAAAGAGATAAACGATTCATTCGAGAGCATAAGATGCCTAAGATGGAAGAATTTTGGCCTCGAACCGACCCTCTTCAGCAATTTCGGATATATTCAGTTGAAAAAGTAAAAAATGAGTTGAAAAAGGCAGGAGAAGAAGAATCTTAGGAGATAGAGAATTATGTCAGAGGAAAGCATTGATACCAGTAAATTAGAATATGAAAATGAGGTTTTAAATAAATTCAAGAGCTATTTCGGTGAAAAAATTCAATCCATAGAGATTCCTTCTCTTTATCGAGTTTCAATTCATATACCAGCTGAAATTATTGTGGACATATGTAAATTCATTCGAGATGACTTAGAGTTTCCCCATATCTCCGCGGTGCTTGGAGTAGATCATGAATCTCATCTCACCTGTGTTTATGAATTCGGGCGTTGGGACAAAGGCACAATGATTGAAATAATAGTGCAATTAGATGATCAAGAGAATCCTGAAATCCCTTCAATTACTTCAATCTACGCGGGGGCTAATTGGCATGAGCGGGAGACTTTTGATCTTTTTGGCATCAGATTCTTGGGACATCCTAATCTAAGGCGAATACTCTTACCAGAAGAGTGGGATGAATTCCCCCATAAAGATATTGCTATTCTAACACCTCTAAGAAAAGATTACAAACAAGATGACCGACCATTTACACTTACACGAAAAATAGATCACACAAAAGGCCATATAGATATATAGGGAATATACGCAGGAGAACAATAAAGATGACTAAAACAGTAGAGCGAGATATCAGCGGGGATCAAATGTGGATTCATATGGGTCCCCAACATCCCGTCACTCATGGATTATGGACTTTTAAGATCAAAACTGACGGAGAGACAATTTTAGACGCGGAGTGTTTGATTGGATACCTCCACAGAACCTTTGAAAAATTAGCAGAGAATCGCACATATGAACAATTCATCCCTATTGCTGATAGATTATGCTATGTAGCGAACTTCTCATGGGAATATGGGTATGTTCATACTGTGGAGAAAGCTTTTGGTATTGCTGATCAAATACCAGAGCGAGCAGAGTATATACGTGTTATTATGTTAGAATTACAAAGAATTGCATCTCACTTGGTTAATATATTTGCTATTGGGGCGGATGCTGGCGTATTAACAATGCTAATGTATCCGATGAGAGATCGAGAGTATTTCTTAGACCTAATGGAACATGCAATGGGTCAAAGGATGATGTACAATTATAATAGAATTGGTGGAATTGCGAACGAATTGCCTAAGGGCTGGGTGGAAGACTGCTATCGGTTAATTGATTGGATCCCCGACAGACTTCGAGAATATGAACGGATGTTTGATGATAGTAAAGTCTATATGATGAGGCAGAAAGACATCGGCCTGTTAGATCCAAATTATGCCATGTCAATGGGTGTCACCGGCCCCCCGCTTCGTGGCTCTGGAGTAAAGGCTGATGTCCGTAAGATAGAGCCTTATTCTGTTTATGACCGCTTTAATTTCTCTATTATCACCGAAGATGGGAAGGACAACTATGCTCGATATCGAGTGCGGATTAATGAAATACGAGAAAGTACAAAGATTATTCGTCAAGCGTTAGATGATTTACCTGAAGGACCAATTAAGATGGAGAAGCCGCCTAAACGTGCACCGAGTGATACGACCTGTTATGGTCGTATTGAGGACCCACGTGGTGAACAAGCATGGTACCTCGTTACAAAAGCTAAATCCAACCAACCCTGGCGCTTGAAGATAAGGAGTCCAGCCTTTTCTAACATCTCAGTCTTTCCTCATCTTATTCGAGGCGGAAGACTTGCGGATATCCCTATGATTATTGTTAGCATCGATTTATGCATGGGAGAGGTCGATAGATAGGAGTAGAATCCAAAAAATGCGAGAAGAGTGAATAAAATGGGATTTGTGGAAAACTTAAAGGACATCTTTGATTTAAGGGATTTATTAGAGGGATTTACTCCCTCTGAATATCATGGTCTAATAGATTGGATCATCTGGATTATTGAATTTATTGGATTTTTCACATTTATTGCATTAGATATCGTGATTCTCATTTGGGCTGAACGTAAACTCATGGGAAGAATGATGAATCGTAAGGGAGCAACCTATGTTGATATCCCATGGCCTGTAGTAGGGAAGATTGGGATTTTTCAGCTTGTTTGTGATCTCCTGAAAATGCTTGGAAAAGAAGATATTGTACCCGAAGATGCCGAGCGTTTTGCCTTCCAATTCAGCTTTTTCCTAATTGTAGCGACTGCAGTTAGTTCAATCGCAATAATTCCGTTAACAAACAAGTGGTTTTATACAACACCAGGTGCTGGAATACTCTATATTTTCGGAATTATGTCTTTATATCCTGTGGCTGTGCTTATTGGAGGATGGGCTTCCAACAATAAGTACTCCATTATTGGTGGTTTCCGTTCTGCTGCCCAGTTAATTTCTTATGAGATTCCCCTTATGCTTTCCGTAGTTGGCGTTGTTATGCTAAGTGGTGAGCTATCACTTCAGGGTATCGTGGAAAAACAACACTACATGTGGTATGTAGTTCTAATGCCAATTGGTGTAATTACCTATATAGTTTCAATGGCAGCTGAAACAGAGCGAATCCCATTTGACTTACCAGAAGCAGAGGCTGAACTGGTGATGGGTTGGAGGACTGAATTTGCTGGAATAAGGTATATGATGGCGATGTTCCATGAATATATCGGATTATTAGTATCAGCTTACCTTTTCACTATCTTTTTCCTTGGAGGATGGTTAGGTCCTGGCGTTGATCAAATGAATGAGTTAGGAATAGTATATATGCTTATAAAAGTTCATATTGTAGTTGTATTGATGATATGGGTAAGAGGTGCCCTTCCACGTGTTCGTATTGATCAACTACTCGACATTGGTTGGAAAAGGTTGATACCACTCGCATTAGTCAATATTATCTGGGTAACGGGGCTTATTTTACTAGCGGATCCCGATATTGGTAATATCAAGCAACTAGCCAAGATTATTGGATAGGTGATAAAATGCCAAAATTTCCAAAATTACTTATCTTACATCCCATGTATATTGTTATGAAGGAATCCTTGAGAAGAACATGGACAATGGAGTGGCATGGATCAAAGGGTCCAATCGTTACTCGTTGGTGGACAAGAAATAGAAAACTTAGACCCAGACACGACCT
>JAEOTF010000317.1 GCA_016840025.1 Candidatus Hodarchaeota archaeon | reverse complement strand
TTGAAATTACAACATCCTGGGCAATCTTTAAAGATGATGTTATATCTAGATAGGCAGTTTGGACATTGAATATATTTGGATTTATACTTTGTACATTTTATCATGAACCATTTCTCCTATTATCCTCAATAAACCCTAATGGGTGACTATTAAGGACTCGTTCATCTTATTTCACCTCGGTACTCGCTCTAACCATCGCCAAAATTTCGCTCTTAACCGCTTCTGGTAAATTTGGCCAAGCTTCAACAACCATCTTTAAATCTTTGGACATTAGATTTACTGTCACACTTTTGTTACAGGTTGGTTGTTTCTGACTGTCAGAATGTTGTATTGAATTTGTATGATTTTGTGGGCAGTCATGAGCTTTCAACTCCCGATGATTGCTATGATTTGTCTTATTTTGTATGGGTGTTGTATTGGAATTGTTATGAAGCTGAAAAGTATTGATTTTGTCGGGGTCTGCGGGTTCGAATCCCGAGTCTCTTTCTTTAAATTTTTCCGGTTATTGTGGCCGAATTTGTTTTTCTTCTGCTTCATTCTGTAAAGAGTTTAAATCAGACATATAGCTTGCATAGTGCGTTCCTATCGGTTACTGGACTGCAGATATTTTTCGATTAGTTTCCTTTCAGCTGATCAATCTTAGTATGTACAAATTGTATGTAGAAATTAAGACTGTAAAAGAAAAAAATAAGTTTGCATAAAACATGGTATCTAATATGTGAAAAGTCAGACATTAGTTTGCGTGTTTCGATAATGTACCAACTAAGCATACTTAGTTTTACTAAAATACTGCCATTTGACATACTGGTTCCATTTATACTTTAATATACAAGGAGTTATAGAAGGAGGTATAAAAATGGAATCAGAAGTATCTAATGACTACAGATCAACTTATCAAAGAGACATAAAATCCCAGATATTTAACGATTTACGTTACGAATACGAATTTCCTAGGGCTGTGTGCAATTCTTTGTCAGAACTTTTTGTCAAATATTTGGATCTCTATTCTGGAGGATCAGGCCATCATGGCCAATTATATTTTCAAGCGGTATCGAAAAAAGTTCCTCCAGGGGTCCCTGTTAAGGATATGCACCTCAAATTAGTACGGTTGACACTTTATGAACCTGACGATTGTAAGTGTAAGAGTCAATCCGATCTGATGGACAGACGGATAAACCGTCTGACTTCTGAAGCGCTGGAGCAAGGGGCATTGTTAACTCTTTCTGATTTGAGTGTTCTTTTAGGAGAAGGCATGAGAACTGTGATTCGCCATATCAAGAAACTTGAATCATCAGGAGAGTTCATTCCTACTCGAGGTAAGTGGAAGGATATTGGCCCCGGAGTGAGTCATAAAAAACGAATTGTAGAGCTTTATTTAAAAGGCTATGAGTACACCGAAATCTGTCGTAAAACAAAGCATAGCAGTGAGGCAATCAAACGATACATAAAGGAATTTGCCCGTATTTTTATTTTATCAGAAGAAGGTTATGAATTGAGCAAATTACGACTCATTACCAACCTTTCTGAAAAGACCTTAAATGAATATTTGGAGTTGGTAAAAATCTACCAGGGGGAAGCATACAAAGAGCGACTTGATCATCTTCGAAAGATATTTGGAAAAAAAAGAGGGACAAAAGCTCTTCCACCAGCAAACCAATTCCATATGACAAACAGTTAAAGGAGATAGAAAGGATGAATGTACCATCAATGATAAACAGGAAAATAAAGGAAGCCATAAAAGGGGCAATTCAACAGTTGGTTAAGAGAGAGTATAGCTTTTTAGGAGGGAAAAAAGTTCAGGCTATGTTCTCAGAAGATATTCTCAAACTGATAGGCGACCATTGGCGAGACCCCTTTCACATGGATGTAGGACAGGTCCTTTGGTATGGTGTTCATAAGGATGAGAAACCACATTTTGGTAAGACCAGTGATAATACAGATCTCGTTCCAATAGTTTTAACATTGCTTGATGACGAAGATTTGAAACTTCTCCATTCAGGGTATACTCAATCAGAGATTCGTAAGTACAAGATAGCACGGCTTTTTAAGGAGGCCTACCAGCAAAATGCACTATTATCCAATAGTGATATTGCTTTTTTGATGCATTGTTCGATGAGTACAGTAGGTAAGGATGTCCACAAATACATGGACGAAACCCGTGAGATTTTGCCGACCCGTGGAATTGTACATGATATTGGACCAACCTTTACTCATAAGAAAATGATTATAAAACTTTACCTTGAAGGGATGCAAACGCCGGATATAGCGAGGAAAACGAACCATACCGAGGGTGCCTGCGATCGGTATATCAAATCATATCGGCGGGTTAGAAGTCTTTATAAAGATAGAAAAGATGCTGATTTTATCTCAAAGACTCTGAGTATGAGCCGAAAGTTGGTGCAAGAGTATATTAATCTGCATAAGGAAATGGAGAAGTAAGGGTCTTTGCAGTTATTTTTTTGACTGGTTTTATTTTCCAAGAGAGGATCAAATGATATGTTTTCATGGAGAAGAAAATTTGATATAGAGCGGCTCAAGAGGGAAATATCTATTCTTGATATATTGAAATATTATGGCTTTAGGTCTTTACGCAAGTCGGGGAATGAATATGTAGGTTCATGTCCACTTCATGGCGGAGATAATCCCACTGGATTTCATGTAAATACTCAAAAGAACTTATGGCGCTGCTTTACTCGTTGTGGCGGCGGGAGTGTAATAGATCTTGTGATGATTAAGGAGGATGTTGGGATGGTGGAAGCATTAAAACTTTTGGAGAAGTTAAAGAAAGTGGTCGGATCAAGATCAGTGGAAGTCAGCAAAGGGACCGCGGAGAAAAAGGTGATCCAAGAAGTTGTTCATGAAGTATTGAACATAGATCCCCTGCATTATAGTATCAAGGATCGGGGGATAAGTTTTGAACTGGCTGAGGAATTTGGGATGGGATATTGCTCGACTGGTTATTTTCAGGGGCGGATAGTGATTCCGCTTCATGACAATAAAGGGAAGCTTTTAGGCTACATTGGGCGTAGTGTAAATGTTCAGGATCCAAAATATTTGTTAATTCGTGGGTTTCCTCTTGGAAAGGTTGTTTTCAATTATCATCGGGTAAAAACAAAGGATCGTGTTGTGGTGGTAGAGGGAGTATTTGATGCCCTGAGGGTTCATTTGGCAAACTATCCAGTTGTTGCTCTTTTGGGGTCGCAGATAACTGATTTTCAGGCCGCGTTATTGAGAGAATTTGATAGTCTTATCTATTTATTTGATGGAGATGTGTCAGGCAGGAAAGCTATAGAGAATGTGTATGCAAGAACAGATCTACCAGATGGAAAGGTAATGGAATTACCAGATGGACAGGACCCATGGGACTTGCCAACAAAGTATATAAAAGAACTTCTCGATAAAGTCAGCAAAGGAGAGTCATTTCTCTTTTGAGCCGTTTTTAAAAGGCAATGGTAAGAGACTTAGCAGGAAAAAAAGTTCTATATTGTAAAGATTTCAAGTGCCGCGACAATAATCGAGATGGGAAAAAAAACATGTGATTCATAATTGATTGTTATGAGAAGTTGAATAATGCTGAGGAGTTATTAATGAAAAGGTTAAAGTGAGTTCCAAAGAATTAGATAATTTGAATGGCCACACAATAGGTGGAAAGAGAAGAACGGCTCAAGAAGGAAATAGGATGATATCAACAAAATGACCGGATAATTTGTGAAAGGATAGAGCGGCTCAAGGAAGAAAATAGACATTTTTAACTCAGATGCAACTTATCATGATTTTTGGATTAGTTATGGGAGCTTATTTGAAATGTTGAGAACTCTGATTAGGAAATCAGGAAACTTTACCGTTATCGGACGGAAAGGTAACGCCAATAGGGCAAGAGCATCTCCAGTGATGTAATGTTTGGGGGAAGGCCAGAACCCATGTACGTAGCGAACAGTGAAGAGGCTATATGGTATTGTGGAGAAGGTCAAACTGGGTGGGCGAGAGCTAATATGGGGAAGTATTGAAACGATATGAAGCCGGATGGTATATGGGTAAGGTGATAGGTCTTACCCAGGGAAGCCTTGCTGTTATGGCGACAATGCTGTGAGTGTAGCTATGAAACCAGACCGAATCGGTGATTTTGAAACCTCGGGGGAGCAGAAAGTGACGGATTAACGGGTAGTACTTATGATTGAGGGTCTATGAAGCCTGGTAGCAGTGTGTAGGGTAAGACCTTTATGACTATTAAGATAGAGGAATTTCTATTTCAAGCTTAGGGATTCCAATTTCGCCGTTGGAACACGGAAAGTCGTAAAAAAGGGGATGGAGATACAACTAAGAAGTCAAATCCGTGTTGGGAAAAAAGAAGAAGGAACCAGCAAGCCCAAGGTAGTTGATCGGATCTTGAAAGAGACAGCGAAAAGAGATGTATCTGAGTGGCAATAGACACCCGGTTCCAGGCCAAAAGGCCATTGGCAATCCGATAATCTTTGTTGTTAAGAAAGGGATCATGGAGTAGTCAGATGAAGCATGCAAATATAATGGAAAGAATTTACTGTCCGGGATGTTGGCTGGCAGTTGGCCGGGATAGAATTGAAGATGGTCTTTTCTTCGCACGGCGAGGTAAAGCTAAACCACAATTATTTCTTTACGATGTCACGGGCAGTTATTTGGAGGGTGATCAGAACTTTTTTGATGAATATGGCTATGATGTGGATAAAAAGAGAGGAAAGAAACAAATCGTTGTCGGCTTATTATGTGATGAGTATGGTGAACCCGTTTCTACAGAAGTATTTGCTGGAACTGAACAGGATCCTCAGACATTTTGTTCTCAGGTTCAAAAAGTTGTGACTCGATTTGATTGTAATAAAGTGACCTTTGTGGGTAATCGGGGGATGATAAAAAGCACCCAGATAGCAAATTTGCCAGAAGATTTTCACTATATTAGGGCGATAACAAGACCACAGATCAATACTCTATTGAAACGTGGTCTCATCCAAATAGAGCTGTTTGATGAGAATATAAGCGAAATAGAAGATGATGGTATACGCTATATTCTGCATCATAATCCCCGGCGAGCAGCTGAAGTTGCAGATAACCGCTTGTCACAACGCCGGAATATTGAAGAATTTGTGGAAAAGAATAATCTTTATCTTCGTGAACATCAAAGAGCAAAGGTATCCACCGCAATAAGGGATGTGCAAGGGAAGATAGACAAACTGAAGATAGATAAATGGTTTTTTGTCCAATCACAGGATAGAATGTTGAGCTTAAGCCAGAATAATTCGGCATTAGAAGAAGAATCGCGATTAGATGGCTGTTATGTTATTAAGACGGATCTGCCGCAAGAAGAAGCCGATAGACAAATTATCCATGGTCGTAATAAAGATTTGGCTGAAGTTGAATGGGTTTTTCGAACTTGCAAAACAGGACATTTGGAAGTCCGACCTGTTTTCGTGAGAACAGAGGAAAGCACTCGTGGCCATGTATTGGTTGTGATGCTTGCCTATATGATTGTTCGCAGATTACGTCAGGCCTGGACAGATTTTGATTGCACTGTTGAAGAAGGGATCAAGCAATTATCAACCCTGTATTCAATGGAGGTAAAAGTTAAAGGAGAGGGCTCCTGTTTGCAAATTCCCCGACCACGAAAAAAATCTCGTGATTTATTGAAGGCTTTGGATGTTTGGATGCCTACTGTTTTACCTCATCGGGAGGTGAATGTAGACACAAGAAAAAACTGACAAAACTATCTTTGGGGGTGAACATCAGATACAGGAGTATTTTGTCTGACAAGTATGTAAAATTTTTGAGAAGGAATAGTTAATGTAACCATTTCTTAACGGATTAATAAATATTATGATATACTAATTTGGAAGGAGAAAAGATGTTTATTAACTCACATCAAATACAGATAAACCTATATGCCAAATGGCATTATAGCAAAATCTTAGATCATGTAGGTGAGCCTTCGAGTCCTCCACCTCTTACGCCTCCCAAAGAAACATTTGAGATTTACAGATCTCCTCCTTAAGAAAATCAGCTCAAATAAATAGAAAAAATGGAGAAGCCTGGTGACAGGATATGAGGGAAAATAAAGATCGAGAATGATATTCACTGAGAGGAAGTATGCGAATCCCGAAGTCCTTCATGCTTATGGGAAAGAAAATTAGAGTTGAGGCATCCAGGGAGGGGCTAGTTAAAGGGAAGAAAAAACTCGCAACATACCTAAACTCGCAACATAATGTTTTTCCTATCTCCGGACTAATGAAATGAATGAACTGAACGTGACTTGAACGGATGGC
>JAEOTF010000316.1 GCA_016840025.1 Candidatus Hodarchaeota archaeon | reverse complement strand
CTAACTGCAAGAAAAAGTAAAACAAACGTTATACCTAAGAATAAATAAAGTAGTCGCCATAACAAGTGACTATAAAGCCATTCAATTTTCTGTAAAGATTTGTTCCCATTTCTGACTAAATTAAGAAGTAGTATTAATTCAGAAGCATCTTCAGGCGTTAATTCTTCCTTCTCTAGATAATGTTTCATATCTAAGTGATAATGCACGCGAGATAATCTAAACTTTGCTTTAAAAATCAATAACTGGATAAAAAGAGCAAAAATAATAACAATTAACATTAATGTGACATTTACTCCAGCTAAAAAGCGAATAAATGGTTTTGTACCATTTATAACTAATAAAATGGACATCATAGTCAAGGCGGAAGTTGATGTCGCGATAGTTGCTAAAGGACGTGCAGAAGCCTCTAAATAATCAGCTTTACTGGAATAGTGAAGGACAATTTCTTTCACATTTTGTAGATCATCTGTAGTAAATTTTCGTCGGGTCAATTTATTAAGGAGTTTGTCCCAATCCTCTTTGGTTAGCATGAAACATTCACCATAAAGAAATGAAAAGATAAATCTCTGTATAAATGGAATTTTTGCACCTAAGGCATAATTTTATTTTAAAAAAGATAGATCTTCATATTAACATTTCAGGTGAATAGTAAGATGGAAAAGATATTACATGGGGATTTAGAGATCACACCAGTCATTCACGGTAGTCTAATGATTCAATTTCAAGGAAAGGTTATCCATATAGATCCTATAAGTCGAGCTGATTATAGCGACTTGCCTAAAGCCGATATTATTTTAATAACCCATCACCATCGAGATCATCTAGAGATTGAATTGATAAAGAAATTAAAAAAGTCCAATACAATTATCGTAGCTACCGAAGGCTGTGGACAAGAATTAAATGATTACATTGTAATGAATAACGGAGATAAAAGAAAGATAGATGGTATTCTTGTAGAAGCTGTACCGGCTTATAATTTAATAAGGGAACGTAGTCCAGGGATAAAATTTCACCCAAAGGGGGAAGGAAATGGATATATACTCACTTTTGGTGACTTAAGAGTCTATATAGCTGGAGATACTGAATGTATTCCAGAAATGAAGGGATTTAAAGAGATTGATATAGCATTTATTCCTATTAATCTTCCTTATACGATGCCGCCAGAAGAAGCAGCGGGATGTATTAAGCAATTTCGTCCACGTATCGTCTATCCTTACCATCAAGGAAGTTCTGATCCACAAATTCTTTTTGAATTATTAAAAAATGAAGAGGATATTGATGTAAGAATTCTAAAATTACCTTAAATTGCTTCATTAAACACACTTTAATATCCACTATTGGTGAGTTTCACTTGGATAGAAGATATTTCACTATTATAATCCAAACGCTTATGCCAATCATACTAATTCTAAGTATTGCGTTATTTCCTCTATCTTTTGTCTTCTCACACACTGCTCTCCTTCCTTGGATTCAAGAACTTGTACAGGAAGATGACCGGGATCAACTCATTGCTGTATCTGAATTTGTCAATACTGATTTTCTATTTTATGTTAATTTTCCTTCCGTTAGATATCGGAATGATGTCAATACAATCACTACTTATGCGCCTTATGATGAAAATCTTCTCTGGGATGAAAACAGGCTGGATATATCAAGTTATAATGATGGTACAGAAGTAAAATTAGAATTAATTAGAGGTTTTTGCATATCTGCAGAAGGTGATACGATAGAAACAGTGCAAGATTGGCAATTCGCCGAATTAAATCTGGATTACTTTGAGTTACTAACTATAACACTCAGTACCTACAATATTATTGAGGGATTAGTCCACATTACAAGTAACAACCCTATTTCCGTTGTTCATAGCACCTTAGGACCTTGTGGAAATGCCGATGGTGAAGATTATGAGCATAATGTCGCTCATGACAGTGATGATGATGTGTGGTCATTTTATGGGGATAGACTTTTCACTCGTGTGAATGGAGATATGTGGATTGGCGCATACAAAAATACAGAAGTAAACATAACAGATTTATCCGATCGTGATGATTCTACAAGATTCCATCTAGCTGCAGAAGAAGGTTGGTTTAGTTTAAGAAATCAAGATTTTGAACGATTTGGTTTTGAAGATGATCTCGTCTCTATTGAAACATCTTCACCTGTGACGATCATTGCAGGATATCAGGACAATGATGTATATACACAAGTTTACGGGCGGGGAGGCGTTGATTTCATGTTTCCTTGTTTTGGTTTTGTAACCGTTGTAGCGCCTCATGGGGGTCATGTAGATATTGATGATCTAGAAGGGGGAGAAGGTTCAATAGAAAAAGATATGAAGTCGGGAGAAATGCTTACACGTGATTTCCGTGTTCATAATTATTATTACCGATTCCCTGAGTCTAATTGGTGTCATATAACCGCTAGTCGCCCTATCTATGTTTACACGTTTTGTCAAGATCCTGATTATGTTAGGGATGGAACACCAGATGCTAGAGGACAAGATAGGATCTGTAACTATAAAACATGGGTAGATCTGCCTGTAGTTGGAGATTTAGGATTATCACAAGTGATTTCTCCAATACATCACAAATATGATTTTCCAATTCATGGAAGGGGATATATTACGGCTACCTCTCTGCAAATTAACAATACTGTAGCCTTAATAATTTTCAAATCAGGTAATGTAACTTTAGACAAATATGAGTCTAAAACATGGACTATCAATGAAAATATAGATTTAAATGGTGATGGAGAACGAGATCATCTTAATCTTACTTCTAGCAATTTTTCAAATTCAGTTTTTCGTGTTAAAATTCGAGCTGATGCTGACATCCTTGTTAATGTTCATTATTCGTATGATTATTCCTATGATTCCCAAGTAATTGATATTATCCCTGGGCTTACTCCACCCGCACCATTACCCGGTCGTTGGACTTTAATCGAGTTAGCTGCAACATTCATCATTATAGGAGACATCGCAATTGTGGTTGCAGGGGGATCATCGGTGTTTAGCTTTCTAATACCTTCATTTTCCCCTTCTAAATTTATTAAGAAAGTCTTAAGGAAACGACAAAGGTGATATTAAAATGAGCAGTGATAGAGAAACGCGTTACATGCACAAATTAACAATTTCAGCTGTGTTCCCTCTACTTTTGGCTGCTGTCTCATTATGGTTTCTCCGTCAATACTCCCAAGAATTTCCTGAGTATTACTCTATTGATATTCTACTTCTTTCTTGTGGATTTCTCTTGCTTATTGGACCATTTACAGCGCTTTTCATTCTGTACATCAATGAAGCAAGATATGAACGTGTAGGTGGGCGTATTAGGAAACGTATTCGGACTCAAGATGTTCGTCTTAACCCAGTTCGGGGAATAATTGTCATTTCACCTTTTGGATTAGGATTTGTATTTTTATCTTTCTTTATTTCCTTAGCTGCTGCGTGGCAGTTAAGCATGGGGTTCTTCATCGGCACTGGAGCTCTTCCCATGTTAGTATACACCTGTGAGAAAGTTTTAGGAACTAAAATTCTGGTTAGAGAAGAGAGAGCAAATGGTCAAACAATAAATTACTTATGTTTCAAAGATTAGATAGCTTCTTTTTCTTGATAGATAGATTGTTGTCTAAATAGTGTACATATTTGTGTACTAATGTCCTAAATACCTTTCAATCTTATTAAAATTAAAATAGTTAGGTTTCAAGGATTCTATACCAAATGCTTGATATTTCAATTTCTCGGGAAGATATGCACAGGTTAGAAGGACTTATAGCACTTAGCGGTATAGAGTTCTCTTCATTGACCAGAAAACAGCTGATACGACAGATTCGTGAGAGAATGATGCATACCAGCAAACATTCGCTCTCAGATTACCTTGATTTTGCGTATAGAGCCAAAAGAGAGCAGAAAGAGCTAAAAATTGCGTTCATCTCCGAAAAAATGCCATTTTTGATCCCTGACCTTGAGATTACGGATGAGGAGTTTAAAAGATTAGGAGTGCTTCTAAATTCGGTAGGTATCAATATCTCTTCATTAAAAAAGGCTCATCTCCTACGTCGAATACGGATGAGAATGTCACGAACTGGTAACAAATCATCATTTTCCGATTACCTTCAATATGCAAAATCCAGTGAAGAAGAGCAAAAAAAATTACGACTTGCATTTTCTATTAACGTTACGCGGTTTTTTAGAGATAAAACACCATTTGAATATATTAAGAATGAGATTCTTCCCAAACTCAGGAAATTGAATCCTACAAAGACAGTGAAAGTATGGTCTGCAGGTTGTGCGGCTGGGGCTGAACCTTATTCATTAGCAATTCTTTGTAAAGAACTAAATCTTGCTCCAATAAGAGTAGAGATTACTGCTACGGATTTTAACAGTGAATTATTGAAAGCAGCCAAAATTGGGATTTATCCCAAAGAATATGTTGTAGAAACAGCACAAGAAATTCAAACGAGATATTTCACCCATAAATCTCCCGAGAACGTACAAATTTCAAAACAGCTCAAAAACTATATTGTTTTCAAGTATGGTAACTTAACTGACGATAGTGAGAAGAATCTTGGAATATTTGATCTTGTTGTATGTCGTAATGTACTAATTTACTTCTCAGAAGAGGAAAAATTGAAAGTATTTAAGAAATTTTACAAGGCATTAAAACCACAAGGATTTCTTATACTTGGCATGACGGAGATTCTCCCTTTCAGCTATAGAAAAGATTTCAGAATCTACAGCGAAAAGTATAGGGTATACATGAAAAAATAGAGAGTGGTGACCTTCAGATTCTTCGAATGTAAGCAATAAAAAAAGTAGGGGTTCAAATGGTATCTAAAGAGCTGTTTTTTGAAGAGATCAAAATTACCGATAAGAATGTGAAGGAGTTAGACTTTGTATTAAATACTATTGGTATCAAAAGCGGCGCTTTGAAAAAATCACATCTATTACGGCGAGTACGAGCGCGTATGATGCGAACTAGCCTTAGAGTTTTTTCAGATTATCTGAATTTTCTGCAATCGAACAAAGATGAACAACAGAAACTACGTAAAGCCTTTAGTATTAATGTCACACGGTTTTTTCGTGATATAGAGTTGTTTAAGTTTCTACAAAGAGATGTTCTACCAAGTATTCAAACACAAAAACCTCAGAAGATGATTAAGATATGGTCTGCGGGCTGTGCGGATGGAGCAGAGCCCTATACATTAGCCATTCTATGTAAGGAGCTGGATATGAATTCATCAAGGGTTGAAATTCATGCCACTGACTTCAATCAGGAATTATTAAGCGCAGCACAAAGAGGTATCTATCCCAAAGAATACCTATCAGAAACTCCCCTCGAAATCCAGACTAAATACTTTACTAATATATCCCCAGATCAGGTCAAGATTTCACCTATCCTTCAATCATATATATCTTTCAAGTTAAACAATTTGACAGATGATAATATAAAGCTTTTCCCCAAATATGATCTTATATTATGCCGAAATGTATTAATTTATTTCTCCAATGAACAGAAAAAGAAACTAATTCTAAAATTTCATAAAGTACTCAAGTCGGGAGGATTTTTAGCTCTTGGCATGACCGAAATTCTTCGTTTTACTACGCGTGAGGGGTTTAATATCCACAAAGGGAAGTATCATGTGTATGTAAAATCCTAAAGAAAAGTACCCTCTGGGAGGATCAATTAGAAAATTAACACGGAAAAAGCAAGTTCTCACCCTGTTTCTACTAATTCATTACTTGTTGTTTGATGATCTATAATTCGACTCATCGGTTTACCCGATCGAACATTTCTATAATCATAAAGCGTTCCTGGTTTTACTAACGTTACCTCGGTGGGATAATGAAGCTGTTGTTCAAAATTTGAACCGATATCTGCTGCTAAAAGCTCCCATTCTTCTTCATTGCGATGCTCCACCGTAATTTTAAGTTTTTCCTCGCTTACTTCAATTCGATACCATACTCCTGATAATTTGGATTCAAATAGATAATTTTCTAATTCAATTGGCATAATAATACGATTATTTGGCAAATTAACTTCCGTATGACGTCTCCCCAGGATTTCATAGATTGGCAATTTAAGTCCACATTCACAAGGCTTTTCTGATAGACGAACTATATCATCGGTCCAATAACGTAATAATGGCATTGCTTCACGAAATAGCGGAGTAATTACAGGGGTTGCTTGTTCACCAATTGATGCTTTATGCCCATCTTTGGCAATCATTTCACCATACATCGCAATTGAAGGAAAATGCATGATCTCTTTCTCACAAGGAATTCCAGGTAACCCAACTTCATTTTGTCCAACAAAATTAAAAATAAAAGACGCACCGTATATTTCTTTAAGACGGTTCATTCTATTTTTTGCACACGGTTCTGCTCCAATTACAATTTTGTTGACTCCTAACTCCTTTGGATCTATGCCACGATCCCACAATATATTGGCAAGAGCAAAAGCATCGGTTGCAACTACTCCTAAAATAGTAGGTTTTAAGGCAAGAAGAGTATCAGCAGCATGGAGTGGAGGAAAAATGTTTGTTCTCGTACCTATAGGGATAAGTAGGGCACCTGATTTTTGAACCATTAAGTCTGCGGTTCTCCCCGCAAATGTACGCGTATAGGGGAACAATAGAGCAACTCGATCTTTAGGGGTGATTAAAGAGAAAACAGGAAGGCGCATAGCCATGTCGATCCCTTTTTCATATTCCTTACGAGACATAAAAATAGGAACAGCATGACCAGTAGTTCCCGAAGTTTGACCATATATTAAGGATGTTTTCTGAGGATCTACAGCTAACAGATCATAAGGGTTAATGGATGCTAGAGATATCTCTTTTCTATAGGTTATAGGAATCTGTTCAAAATCTTTGAAGGATTTTATCATTTTAGGTTTAATTTTCGCCCCATCTAATTTTGTACGATAGAATTGGGACTTGTACGCTTGTCGAATTGTCTTTTTCAGTTTCCTTCTGATAAAAAAGTCATTACTGAGAGTGTGGAGGATGAAATGGATCAGTGAAGCCTTCATTTTCCTAAACCTATAGGTTATTATTTCATTTTCTGCTTGAAATTGATTAGCAATAAATCAGTAGTTATTATTCCTGCCATAGCTTCAGCTATCACGGCTATTCGGGGTGTAATGTTAATATCAAATCGACCTGTTGATTTAAATTTAATTAGTTTCATTTCATTGAGTTCTACTGAAGTTTGTTCCTTTGGAATGCTAGAAACAGGTTTAACAGCTAACCGAAAACGAATCACCTGTCCTGTTGATATCCCTCCTGAAAAACCACCGCTATGATTTGTTTTTATGTGAATCTGATTATTTTGAAATTCATAGAGATCATTAGACTCTGAAGCTGTTTTTAATGTAGATTCAAACCCATCTCCGAATTCAACTCCGCGAACAGCAGGAATAGACATAATTGATCGGGCTAATTCTGCATTATATTTGCCAAATACAGGTTCACCTATACCGGGCGGGAGATTGTGAATCGATACTTCTACCTCACCTCCTGTTGTTTCGCCCTCTTCGTTATAGATTCTAATCATTTTTTCAATAGCTTTATCCAATTCCTGTTGATTTGATGTAGGTTGTCCACCTAAAGAGATGATTTTGCTTTTTACTTCAATTCTCTTCGTTGCTAGGATCTTCTTGGATATGGCTCCTGCAGCAAGTCGAGCAATGCACTCTCGACCGCTCGCTCTCGATCCTCCGCGCCAATCTACATGAGTATACTTCTGCCTGTAGGTAAGATCAGCATGTCCAGGTCGAGGAATCACTTGTTGAGGTTTATAATCGTTAGATTCAACATCTTTGTTCCAAATTACGATTGAAATAGGTGTTCCTAATGTTTTTCCTTCAAAAACTCCTGAAAGAATCTGAAAATCATTAGGTTCTTTTCTTGGTGTCCCGAGAGCAGGAATCGGAATATCACGTTGGAGTTCTTTTCGAATATCTTCTTCTATTAATGGAAGATTGGAAGGGACACCATCAACAACACAACCAAGAGCTGGACCATGTGATTCACCCCAGGTTGTGACTCTAAAAATAGTGCCAATTGTGTTAGTCATCTTTTTTCTCATCACCTATTGAGATTTGAGTTCCAATATTGATTTGGAATATTCGGATCGTTCTCGTGACGCTTTTTTAGTAACTGGTCGCTCATCTCTGCCTTTTCTTTGGCTGTTGTCTGTCTTGTTTAGGACTCACCTGCTTCGTAAATTCTAATAAAGTCGTTAATTTATACCGCTGATGGTTCCCAAGGGTTCGAAAAGCAGGGACAAACTTGTTATCTTGCTCCCAGCGACGTAATGTACTGGGTGACACTCCTAGAAGACTAGCGGTTTTACCAATGCTGACATACATGGATAAGGTGTATTTTTATTGCGAATAAGGGTTTTTATCGGTGTTATTTATGAGTGTGGTAGATTTTTATAGGATTTTCATCTCAGAAAAAGAACGGTTTTATACTGAGTATAAAATATTTATTTAGTTATCAGGAGGTTGAGTCTGTTTCCTCCCCAATTCGACTTCTCTTATCGTTAAGATCATGTTGTCTATACTAGGGATTTGTGGGATGTAAATAAAGTTATTTTTTGTATCTATAATCTCTTTCACTTCTGGGGGTAATTCTTTCACCCATAAATAGATTTTACTTTCAGTTTCTAACTTTAAACGGTCTAAGATATCTAATTCTTCTGTAGTAATCGTAGGTTGGATAAGTAATACACTTGAAGGTACTTGATCCTCGGTCCAATACTTCATAGTAATTTGGAGATCAAAACAGGTCATAAATAACATTGAAAGAGTTCCAAAGGCTAAGAATTTATTGCTGAGTGACTGAAATAAATCATAATCATCGGAGATGATAAGAATGCGGCGTGTTTGGAGTTTATTATAAAGGATAGCATTTAATTCATTAATGATTTTTTGGAAAGTGGCATTAACTTTTGCCTTGAGTCGCATGTCAAGTGGAAGGGTCGGTAAACTGATTGTTTCAAGATTCTTTATTAGATCAATAGTTTTCTCGATTACATCGACTGGGGAATTCAGAAATAACATCATTGTTTTCCAATACAGATCTTCTGGAGATAATTTCCCTTGAGTAACCTGTGTAAATAGTTCATTAATCATTTCACGTTTGGTTTCCTCATATATTTCATCATCAGCCCAGAGAAATTCAATTTCTGAAGTGAAATTATCTGCAATTCTATCCCAATCGAAAGTATGCAATTTTAATTGATTAGAGAAGGTATCTTGAAATTTTTCCCCAATAAAATAAAGCATTTGAGTAATAACATGTTGTTCACCGCCAGTTGTCATAATTGAAACAACAATAATCTCATCAAGAATCTCAAAATACATCTCATCGCCTTTCATTTTCAAGAAATCAATATGAGAACTAGCTAATGATGTGGTAAAAGCTGCCAGTGCTGCAATGAATCCTGAGAATAAGCTCTCATCAAGGTCATATTCAGAGTATGAAGCGTGGTAGTGGTAGAGACAAAGACCACCTTTTGTAATGATCCACAAATCCTTTATGATGAGCATTTAGATCAGCTATATAATGGTAGTACGGTATGAAGAAAGCTTCTCTTTCTTCTTGTAAGAATCCAAATCCTCTTTTAATTGGTTGCTTTTTAATTTATCTAAAAAAAATAGTTTAATTTAACTAGGATGGGAAATCATTTAGCTTTACTGGTATTAATTAGCTTCTTTAATATAGATATTTAACAATTTTAAAGATTATTGTTGAGAATTTATTTTCTCAAGTAGGCAGGAAATAAGTTCGGCTTTTGTTAATATATAAATCCGAGGAATACCCAAAGCTTTGGCTAAGAGCTTTAGAGTCTCCATTGAGATATTCATAAGGTTTCTTTGTGTACGTTCTATTGTTTCTCGGTCTAGAACCATTCTTTAAACCTCAAACATTACTATACTCGTTTTTGATAAAATATTTTGATAGGCCTTCGTTATTTTTAGAAATGATCGTTTAAAACGACCCAAAGGGTCCTTTAATATATCTTTTCTAAACAATCTCAATTAAGTATAAGAGTTTTTTATTCTATTTTCACAAACTATATTTTTTCTACTTTTATATTTTTTTCTACTTTTAATCAGTAAAGAAGTAATTGAATTATCATTTATCTCTTTTTTAGGAAAGAATCAGAGTGTAAAATATTTTATGTTAGAATTAATACTAACCTATGGATGATATAGGGAGGTTCGGGGTGTAAAAAAAACAAACTTCCTTGGATAATAAAATAAGGGCATAACAAGAGTGCTGCAACCAAATAACTCAGTATAGGTCGAGCAATATTGACAATTGTTGGTGGAGCTTTTTCTTTTTGCATCAATTTTAATTCATTAACAATTAGACCAAAAAGAAGAAGAAGAACACAGATTGCCCATAAAACATCGAAGATTTGTCTGAAAAACAACGCATCATCCAGGGAAAAGATACCCTCAACGCCATTTCCCCAAGGGGTATCATATTCTGGAACTTTCCCATCAAACAGGTTCCCTAGTGTTGTTAAAACGGAATAAGCTAAGAAAAAGGGCAGAACACTAGAATAGATAATTATGTAAAAGGCATATGTAGAAGAACCTTGAAAATCTTCTCCTGTTAGTATAAAGAGGGATATTGTTAGAATAGCTACCACTATTGCACACACAGACGATAGTACAAGATAATTCCATTCTACCTTGAAATAACGTAATATAAGCAGAAGAGAAAGACCTAAAATAGTCCAGACCATCCCAAAGACTTCCTTGTCGAAGGGGTAAACATATCCATCCTCATGTATTTGGAGGAGATTAATTTCAAGAAATTTTACTAGGGGAGAGACTACTAGTCCGCAGAGGATAGGAAATAATGACAATAAACACAAAGAAATGGATAGGCGTTCTTTTTGATTCTGAAATGCAAGTCTAAGTCTCACTTTGAGGGAACTTGATTTTGTCTTGGATCTTTCAGAAGATTTCATATCTCTCTCATAAGACACTTTAATGAATTTAAGTTATACTCTCTACAAAAAAGTATGTAGTATTATAGATTGTAGTAATTCTAGGGATTAAGTAGAGAAGCCTTTAATGAAAAAAGCAGCTGCAAAGAATAGGTGTAAAATTTTAATGGAGAAATTATGTTGAAAACTAATATAGCTTTGATAGGCTTTATGGGATCTGGAAAATCAACCGTAGGTCTATTAATTGCTGAAAAACTCGGAAAGGAGTTCCTTGACACCGATGAATTGATAGAAAACAAAGTCAATAAAACGATTCCAGACATCTTTGAGCAGGAAGGAGAGGAACGATTTCGAGAATTGGAAATGGAAATAACAAAAGAAAT
>JAEOTF010000315.1 GCA_016840025.1 Candidatus Hodarchaeota archaeon | reverse complement strand
TTTCAAGATGAGGAACAGAACAAGTCCTTTAGTAAACATATTGAAGATACTCCGAATGAGATAAGAAGAGAAATCCTGCTAAAAAACTATATATCAGTGCAAAATCAATTCAATATAAAGGAAATCTTCTACATTCCGCGGATTACCTTAGTATCTAGTTGTTATGGAGTCTTGCACGGAGTAAATAAATTTTGGGAACGTACATTTGTGCCTCATATTGAACCTATTTGGAAAAATAGATACAAAAAACTCAATGAAGGATTCGTGGCGTATGCTTATCCTTTTGAGACAGAGGGAATATTATTTCAACTGGACTTTATAAAAATCTGTGAATGGTTAAACGAAAACAATTTTCTTACTGATTTGCCTGTAGACGAGGATCATGCTAAGCGTTTACTTATAAACCTTGAAGAGGAGCATGTGGAAAAATTGAATACATTATTGCATACTTTTTCCCATATACTGATTCGTAGGTCTTCAGTCTATACTGGGTTAGATTCCGATTCATGCGGAGAATTGATTTTCCCTCGTGCAGGAGCCATTTTCATCTATTCTACAAGCAATATTAATACGGGAGGATTTCAATATATCTTTGAAAATGAAATTAACAACTGGTTTGCAGATATTCATTATGAACTAAGAGAATGTACTTTTGATCCAGCATGTCTTACAGAATCAGGAGCATGTTTTGCGTGTTTATATCTTCCAGAGTATGTGTGTTCTTATTTCAATAAGAATTTAGATCGCGACGTTCTTCTAGGCCGATATAGAACAACTGGATTTTGGAAATAATGGAAATTGAATATCAAGAATTGTTTAATAGATTAGTAACCCTTCTAGAAACTCCTCAACAAGTTGCATTTATAAAGAAGGAATTACAGACTGAGGGTTATAATCAGCAGATCCTTGATGAAGTAATATTGTACCTAATAAATCAGCAAAACATCACAGTGATTGAGGACTCCCTACTCTTTGATAAAAAGGTCATTCACCTATCAAAAACACCCCAACTGTTGTTTAAAACCAATAATCAAACTGAAGATGAATTAGAAACGCAAATTGTACTTAGCTTTCCCCCTTTCAATTATTATACGTTGGAAACAAGATTTTCTAAAGATAAAATAGCATATATTCAGCAGAACACAGCTTTTAGAAAAATTTTTGAAAAAGCAAAGGAAGAAATTTGGATATGTTCACCCTTCTTTGATTTTAAAGGGATTAATTATTTCTCAAATATCCTTGTTAAAAAGCTGGAAAAAGGGGTCGTATTAAATATTCTTACTCGTCCAAGTCAAACGAATGAAATAAAAGCACTACTAAGTCGTTTTAAGGAGGACATAGGCAAATTGGTGAGGGTTAGGATGTATCATTTCGGAAAAGGAAAACGGGTTCTTAGCGGAATACACGCAAAATTGGTCGGGGCTGATACCACTCTCTGTTATTTAGGTAGTGGTGAAATCAGAAAAAATTCTTTTTCAAAAAATTTAGAGATTGGGATACTTAGTGGACCACCACTATCTATCCATATTAGAAATATCTTTAATTCAATCTTCTCACTGGCTTCGGAGGGAACAAATTATAGCTGATTTTTGGCAACAGAAGTACAGTTTTAAAGTACTTCCTAGTCATTCCTCCGTCACTCCTTATTCTATTGACAATAAAACAATGGGCCCAGTTTCCAACTTCATCCTAAACTTTCTTTACCAGAAAATAGCACAAAGTAGAGAGAGTGATTCTACTCCAAACAACTTTTTAGTAGCTTTTCCATACCCCAAACTCCAGATAACATCCTTAATAGCTCGTATAATAGCAGATCGATTACGATTACCAGTTGTTACGTATTGTGTTGGTCAACACTATTGGAAAGATTATCATACTCTATGTGATGAGAACGGATATATTTGGCAATTTACACCCGCAGCTTTATACCAAAAGAAGAAAATGAAAATAAAACCATATATTCAATCTAAGCGACTATCTAGGACAATAAGACAAAAATTTCGTGATTTTGATTATTCAACTAATTTTAGATCACGAAAAGGACATATAATATATGTACCCAGACAATTATTCCCCTTAAACTTAATTCAAACAGAAACAGATACTTTATTTTCTATCGTTATTGAGAACGTCGAGAGATTTGTAGCACATTCTCAGGAACGCTGGCAAGAATTAAAGGAAACAATCTTAGACCATCCAAATTCTTGTTTCCATTTCATCCACTTTTCTAATCCTTTTAATCCATTGATAAAAAGATTGCAGGAAGAAGAAGGGTATTATATACTCCATTTCAGTAAATCTCTTCTAACGCGAAATGAATGGATAAAATCTAAATATGATGATTTCTTAAAGGAGTATTCAAGTCCAAATATCTCATCAGAAGTGAAAACGGCATGGCAGCGTTATAACTTGGATCTTCCAGAAATATACAAAGATCCTTCGAGCATCGTAATGGATGACCCCTTACCATCTGGAAATATTGACTCTTTATTAAAAGAATTGAATGATAGCTATCACGAATTCGAAAGATATGACTCTTTAACTGGTCTAGCCTCTTTAACGCAAATACCCTTTATTATGTGTAATCTAGTCATTTCTCCTCAGGATTACAAACATCGAATTTTCGACTGGGAAATTGAAGATTATAGGTATTATACAATTCCTTCAATAGTGGGAAAGTATCGGGAATTAATTCAGGAAAAAATACGTCGGAAGTATTCAGGCCCAATCATTAACTACTTACTAGATTTATCAACGTTATATTGTGAATTATGCGAAAGTAAAAATTATTACATTGAATCTACCAAGATACCATCCTATAATCGAAGGGGAAAGAATTACAAAATCATGAGACTACTTCATGAACACGCAATAAAAACGATGGATCAAAAGACAGTAGACAACCTTGTTGTAGGAATGTACTCAGGTATTGAAAGGAATAGATTAGGGGATGCTTTTCTAGAAGGAGAAAGAATTGAAAGCAGTGAGAGTAAAGATTACTTAGCAGCTATTAATATCCATTTTAAAACGTTCGATCAATCGCGGGTTCTAGGTCGGAATCTCATACAAAAATCTGAATTGATCTTACCTGGCCCTATTCCTCTGAGTTATATCGATATATTGTTATATCCTTGGAAAAAAATTCGGTTCTTAAACTATAAAGGAATAAATAGAAAATACTGTGAAAGTAGGAGGAAATTAGCAAGCACGATTTCTATCGAGGAGGAAGCTATTTCTATTGATTTTTTCAAATCATTGGGGAAATCACAACATATTCCATTAGTTGAAGACTTTGAAAGGCGAAAGAGACGGATTTTTGGCGAAAAAATTTCGTTAACAAAACAAGAAGTAACCAAAAAGAGTCACTTCTCTTTTTTAGAGCTAAAACAGAGAATCGGACACATAATTAACAAAGAAAGGAAATTCAACCTTTTGAAAGACGAATGGAAAATTGAAGAAAAGGTTGGAACAGAAAACGAAAAAATATACAGCAGAATAGCACAGAAAACAGAAACTATCGCGGTAGTTTTAGAACGGATAAGCGATTCCTCACCTAAGACTTGCTTTTTAAGAGAAGATAAGGTTTATTATGGACTCAGATATAACCCCCAAGGGAAACAGACTTTTTTTGAGGGTTTTCCTGTTGAATTTAAAAATGGAGATATGATTATCTACCTAACTGAGGAAGAAAGAAAGAATTTCATAGGTTTCATTGAAGAAAATGCCGCAAAATTTGGGACAATTGATTATGAGACAATAGATTATTGGCGAGAGGTACTAGCACATTTCGCGAAAGGATTTAAGATTAAGAAAGATCTCTATAGAATATACAAAAGAGAATTTTCAAAAATATCTTCCAAAGAACCTGTTACAATTACTACTTTCTATAATTGGATAAGGGGAAAAACAACATACCCTCGAAATGCAAAAAACCTCTATATTTTAGGAATGATTATGAACGATGAATTAATTATGGATGAATTCGAACACATTGTCCGAGAAGGTAAAAAGGCCCAGTATTTGCATATCTGGTTAGGCAAAAAATTAAGTAAATTAATAAGAATGGCTGGTAGGTCATTTGTGGCAGAAATTATCAATCTAAATGATGAAGATGAGCAGTTGTTGCAACAAATAGAACAGAAGCTCTACTTAATCAAATC
>JAEOTF010000314.1 GCA_016840025.1 Candidatus Hodarchaeota archaeon | reverse complement strand
TCTCATCGTTATCTTGAGAATAAGCTTCAGTGAAGGGATAGATTTAGTGTTCTCAATTCAGATAATCATAGTTATGTTTATTATCCGATACCATATTTGAGCATAACGATTAAGCATACATAAACAAAATATTCAGGAAGTTGATAGACCTTATTTTCATCTTCCTTTTATAAAAGGTTAATTAGTAATTATTTCCAGATATAGAAGACCATTAAGTTAAACTCGATAACTTTATAATGTAAAAGGAAAATCTAGAGTTGAGGAGTCGAATTTCAATAATGGAGGTAAATACCGCGAGTTCCTATTTAAACACTAATTAAATCCGCTTAGAATGAACGCTGAGGTTTTGAGGAGAATAATCTGCTTCCAATAATCGTAAAATGATCTAATGTCTACTTAGTGGGCAATATATCTATTAAAATATCAGTTAAATAGGAAGATTTATTAACACTAAAAGAGGAAAACATGATTGGAGCTGATCGCCAACTGATAAACTTGGTTTTTCTCAGGCGGTCGCTCCCTCCCTCCCCCCTCCAATAAAGAAACAAATTCTTTCTATTCTTCGCAGGCTATAATTAGTTGAGTCTTCCATTAGTTTACTGGTTTATTCTAATATTCCAACTTTTCAATAGAGCATAATTAATTGAACTTTTCATGTTAATTATTCTAATACTACCTTACTCCTAGTATTATGGTTTTATCGAAAAATTGACTAAATATCAATTTTAATCTCATTTCCTAATATTAAATCATCATTTTTGTTCAACGAATTAAAAATCTACATATTTAGAACAAAATATTAGAAGGAATTATTATTTACTTCTTTTGATGTTTGTTCAGAGAAAGTTCAAGTTGGATGAAACAAATTCATTCATTTCACGGGTTATTGGCCATTTCTTACTCATTAGACCTATTCAATTGCTTTGGTTTGACATCCTTATGGGTTTTTCCACAATTGTTGTCATTTCCCAAGGTTTACCAACTTCTGAAGCATTATTTTTCATTATCTGCGCTGTATTAGCTGATGCTGGCGCCTGTACTTTTAATGACGTCGGTGATTATGAAAGTGACCTTCTAAGTAGTGAACGGAGCCGAAATCAACGTCCCCTTATTCGCGGACTTGTTACAAGAAAAGCAGCAGTAATTCAAGGAGTTCTACTTTCAGTAAGTAGTTTAGTTCTTAGTCTCTTCTTTGTTTTTCCATATTTCACGATAATATGCATCATTCTTATCCTTTGGTCTATTCAGTACTCCTTTCCTCCACTCCGAATGAATTCTCGTCCTATAGTAAGCCAGATCTTTTGGGCTATTTTTGGGATACTTACCTTTACTGCAATTAGCATTTTTCTTAAAAAATCTATTTACTCAAGTTTAACAGCGGCAACACCTTATTTGATCTTCTTAATGTTATAGTCCGTAATAGGTGAAACCTTGACAAAAGATATTCGTGATTATGAGAATGATAGTATAAGTGGAAAAAGAACAACTGTAGTAGAGTTTGGTCCAACTCTCTGTACAAAAGTCGCTGGATTTTTCGTGGTTCTTGGTTTGGTTGCATGGTTAGGGATGTTCTTTCATTATCAAATACATTGGTCAGTAATTTTACCGTTTATAGTGATTGCAGTTAGCTCTCTTACTCTGTTTTGGATTCTTATCGGTCGACTTATACATCATTACCAGAAAGATACTGCTAGGTTATTCCATAGAGGTTATATTTGGTCTATGACCTTATTGTGTCTTCTTATTGCAGTAGGTTTTATTATAACTCCATAAATGTAGGATATTGAATTTCGGTATCAAATCAGAGAGTATTTGGAATGAGCTTTGTTCCGAAAACGCCTAAGATTAGAGAGAATAGCAAACTTGAACCTGTAAAAGCACACATAGATCATCAAAAATGTTTCAATTGCAAATTTTGTTCCTATGCCTTGTCCTATTGTCCAGGTGAGGAGAATTGTATTGGCTGCGGCGCATGTATAATTGCTTGCCCTGGTGAAGCTCGAAAGTTAGTGCCGAAGGAAAAAAAGAGTGAAAAAATACGATTTTCAATTAATGGGGAACATTTTGAGGTCCGTCATACAATTACTGTTCTTGAAGCTTTACAATATGCAGGATTTCGTATTAGCTCTCTTCCAGATCAAGGAGATATCTTTGCTCCCTGTCGAACGGGGGGTTGTTGGTCATGTGCGGTTAAAATCAACGGAAAACCTCAACCAAGCTGCGTTACACCAATAAAAGATGGAATGAGTATCGAAACCGATCTAACAAATACTGTCCCTATGCGTTTAGTTTCTGGTTTTCAGGGGCATTCTGTTGGGGGTGTTGGTACTCCTTACGATACCAAAGCGAAGGGAGCACATGGGAGCTATATAGAAGTTGCAGGTTTTACACATGGTTGTATTCTTCGTTGCCCTACTTGTCAAAATTGGCATACAACCTATTCTTCTCGTGGGGCACCCTTAGCTTCAAAAGATGCAGCAAAACTCCTTACTGAGAAAAGACGGAGCTATATGGTTGATCGAATCGCTATTAGTGGGGGGGAAAGTACATTAAATCGTCCTTGGTTAAATCAATTGGTTGCTGAACTTCACTACCTTAACCCAGATCCAGATGCTCACATTCATATCGATACAAATGCTGTACTACTCATCCCCGAATATATTGACGAATTAGTGGAGTCAGGGATGACAGATATTGGTCCAGATGTTAAAGGACTAAACCATACAACTTTTTCTCGAATCTCAGGTATTCACGATTTAGAACTAGCTAAAAAACTACTTTCAGTTGAATGGAACGCTGTTCGTTATCTTCTCGATAATTACTTTGGAGAAATATTTGTCGGTGTAGGAATCCCATATAATTCTTCTTTTATTTCACTGGACGAGATACAGCGGATCGGTGATCGTTTAGCTAGTTGGGAGCCATCTGTGCAGATATGTGTTCTCGATTATAGGTCTGAATTTCGAGCACGGAACCTAATTCGTCCATCTTTTAACGAAATGATTCAAGTAAAAAAAGCTCTTGAGCAAACTGGACTTAATTGTGTTATTTGCCAAACCACCTATGGACATATAGGTCCTGAAGTTTTGTAATATTAGCTAAACAAGTAATCGAAACAAACTATCAAGTTAAAATTTATATTATATTCTCTTTATTTCCCTAGCTCAGTAAAGATGTACTTGATACTATTCTAAGGAAAAAAAAAGATAAAGCGAAAAATATAATTGTTTTAGATACCAGAATTTTTTTACTCAAATCATTTCAAAAATAAATGAAAAAAAAGGAAGCGGGACTCTATTATGTCAACTTCATTAGTTAACGGGGAGTTTAACATTCATGTCCATGCTCTTGCTCCCGAAGACAAGAAAGGAAAATTTTCTGACGAAAGCAACCTTGGGTTCGGTCAACTTTTTACAGATCGGATGTTTTATCAAGAATACACCGAAGGTAAATGGCAGGAAGCACAAATAAAGAAATTAGAACCGATGGAGATGCTACCCTCTGCTAGTGTTTTTCATTATGCACAAGAATTTTTTGAAGGAATGAAGGCATATTATCACCCTAATGGCGATATTGCCCTTTTTCGACCAGAAAAAAATGCTAAGCGCTTTAACAGATCCGCTACTCGTCTGGCGATGCCCAAAGTAGATCCCAAGCTTTTTGTTTGGGCTCTTGAAGAACTAGTAAAATTAGAGAAGGACTGGATTCCGAAGAAAACTAAAGGTGCGTCTCTCTACATTCGTCCTACGATGATCGCAACAGAATCATTTCTAGGTGTTCGCCCAAGTGCTTCATATACTTTCTTCGTCATCTTATCACCATCTGGTCCCTTCTTCAAGGAAGGTTTTAGTCCTGTAAATATTTTTGTTTCAACCAAATATACAAGAGCAGCCCCTGGGGGAACAGGAAACGTAAAAGCAGGTGGAAACTACGCAGCAAGTATAGTTGCTTCTCAAGAAGCTATTACTCATTCCTGTCAGCAAGTATTATGGCTAGATGCAGTCCATCGAAAATATGTAGAAGAAGTTGGGGCTATGAATATTTTCTTTGTAAAAAATGATGAGCTGGTTACACCACCTTTAACAGGGACAATACTTCCAGGCAATACCAGAGAATCAGTCTTGACCCTCGCAACCGATCTCGGATATACTGCAAAAGAAGAAAAATTAAGCATTGACGAAATTGCTGAATCAATCCAAAAAGGTCAAATCACTGAAGTGTTTGGTTGTGGTACTGCGGCGATCATTGCTCCAGTTGGTAATCTGGTTTATAACGACCAAAAATTTACCATCAGTGAGGGACAAGTGGGTTCTATTACTCGACACCTCTATGATGAATTAACAGGAATTCAATATGGCGAAAAAGAAGATCGTTTCAACTGGATGCATATTATCCCTTAATAATCGATAAATCTCAACTTTTTCGCCTATTTTTATTAAATCCTGCATTAAAGAGCAAAATGGTACTTTATCTAGATAATTAACCCTATTTTGCCGAAATAGGGCTATTTTTTATCCTTAAATACGGTAAAACAAAATTTGAGAACATTTTTGTTTCGTTACCAATCATTAATGTGCGTGATAAGACCTCATAAATATTTCCGCTAATCATGCCGCCAACAGCTCCAGAAACAACTTCTCCATCTTGAATTAGATAACTTGGAGACATAACTACAGAGAATTCACCTGATTGTGCATTTGCGGTGTGAGCTCCTTGTATCCCCTTTACAAGATATCCTTCCTTTATATCCTGAAATAACTCATCATAATTACTTGTACCAGCCTTAATATGAAAATTTCGCGGTTTTATATAAATCTCTCCTGATTCTAACCTAATCCCGTTACTAGTACTGGATTTTCCTTGCCGAGTGCCCCAATAATGGTCGAAAAGGAAATTTTTCAGAATACCTTTCTCCACCAATAAAGTATTTTGAGAAGGAACACCTTCATCATCCATAGGTGCTGTTGCTCCACCATCCTTTAATAATCCATTATCTTCGACAATTAAAATGTCAGCGACAATTTTTTCCCCTAATTTATCTGATAAAGGCGTTGTTTTTCTAGCTAAATTATCACCAAGAAATGCAGAGGTGAGAACGCTCTCAAAAAGGCTACCTAAAACGAGAGGAGATAAGATTATATCCCTTTTTCGAGCAGGTTTAACTTTATGAATAATCATAGCCTTTTTAACATCATTGATAGTCTCTTCTATCATAGAATCATAATTTAGATCTTTATTACGGGATATCACAAAATCAAAGCAGCCAGGTGTTGTTTGGTCTCCAACCCGCGCAACTAAAGCCAAACTTGCATATTGACCAGTATTTTTCATTGAATTAGCTAATCCCGCAGAATTCATTATTGCGGAATGATTCACATAAACTCCACTAACACTACTGCTTACAGTAATATCGGAACTCCTTGCTTTCTCGAGAGTTTTTTGGATTATTTCATGAGTTTGCTCTACAAAATCTGCAACATCTTTATCCAATAATCGTTTATCATAAATTCCATCGACTTGTGGATAATTTACGGCTTTTGAAGGAAAACCTACCCAATATTTATCGGGGGGACCAATTTTTGCAGAAGCTACAGCAGCTTCCGCTGTTTTTATTAGTGCCTTTTTTTCAATAGAGTTAGTCATTGCAAATCCTAATGATTTATCTTTTACACAACGAACACAAATACGACTTTCAATATCGACTTTTGCTTCTGATACTTCATTTCTCTCTGCACTTACAGCTATACTGTAATCATTCTCGATTTGAGCTTCAAATTGTTGAGCTCCTGCCTTTTTAAGATATGAGAGAGTCTTTTCACATATCCCAAGCAATTTTTCTTCTGTTAACATTGTTCTCAGTCCATTCCTCCAAATACTATAGCGTCTTTGGCAAATCTTATGAATGGTCCACCCGCTGAGACTAAAACATTCTGACCTTTTCCACAACTTGCGAAATCAAACTTCATTTGTGACTCCTTTCCTACTCCTGTTATTTTGCTTAGTGCATCAATCGCAATACCAGAGATTGACATTTGAGTAATTGGATTAGCAATCTCTCCATTTATAATTTCATACGCTTCTTGGATGCCCACCTGGAACGATGTATTTAATTGGGCTTGTCCTCCTGGACCTTCTACGCAATAATAGCCAAAATCAATGTCTTCCAATAATTCATCGTGATTATAGTCCCCAGCATCAAAATAAGTATTTCGCATACGGATCATGGGTTGATTTTTGAAGAATTCGGCTCGTGCGTTCCCTGTTATAGGAATTTCCATTTTTGCAGCATATTCACGATTTGAAAGAAAGCTATTGAGCAAAGACTCCTTAATAATATAGACTTTACTCGTAGGAACACCTTCATCATCATATTTTGCACTGCCGATGCCATTAGCTAACCTTCCGTTATCTAAAAGGTTGATTTTTAGTTCTTCAGGACCAATCTGCATTCCTATACGTTTATAGAAGGGGGAATTTATCGTAAGATCCGCTTCAGCGGGGTGTCCTAATGCTTCATGTGCTACAGTCCCCACAACCGATGGTCCTAAAACACATGGGAAAGTACCGCGTTTGGGTACCTTTCCTTCTAATTGAGTTCTTAATTTTCGTATAACACGCTTTACAATTTTCTCATTAGTTTCCTCTTCAAATAATTCCCATCCCAATGAAGTTGACCCTATTGCATCTCCCATTGAAGTCAACCGATCCTGTTCTCTCCCTGTAATAAATAATAAGCTGTTGATAGAAAAAATTGGTGATTCTATACGGCTTCCCTCGGATGTGACTAAATATTTTCGTCCGCTTTTGTCACCATAGTACGTAGTTACCGAATTAATTCTCGATTCTTCTGATTTAACTTCCTTTTCAAGATTTTGAAGACGTTTGACTTTTTCTTCAACAGGAATATCTGCTGGATCTACACGAATTTCTAAATTAATTTTATCTACAATTGGTTTGATAGGGAACAAAGATATATGCTCTTTACGTTTTCTAGCAACAGTTTGGGCAAGTGAAATGGCATCTTGCACTCCTTTATTCAGATCTTTAGTGTGTGTGACAGAAACAAAGCCCCATGCTCCATCTGCAAGTGCTCTAATTGCTATTCCAGTTTTAAATTTCCAACTCTTACTAGCAACACGCATATCTTCAATTCTAAGACTATAAATCTTGTACTCTTCACCTCGAAGCTCTAAGTAAGTTGCCCCCAGCTTCATTCCAATAGCTAGACTTTGTTCCAGTATATCAATCATCATTTTCACTCTTTTCTTGCTCTTAACCCGTGATCTAATTTTAATTCCCTTAGCTATTTAGATATTCTATCGAGTGATACAAGCTTCTTTTCTTGCTATTGATTCATTAATTTAATAATAAATTTTAGGAGAAGGAAAAACTATGTACGGATTTAATCTAGAATCAAAATTTTTAGGTGGGATGATTGGTAGTGCATTAGGCGACTCTATTGGAGAATTAGCTTTTTATTATAATGATAGGGCTTCTCTTCTTGAAAAATTAGCTCAAGTATCTTCCCTAAAATATACCGATGATACTGCGATGTCAATAGGGTTAGCTGAATCCCTTCTCTCTACGCAGGGAGAGATAGAATGTCAGAACTTAGGAAAGATATTTTCAATTAATTACTTTCGTGAACCATTTCGAGGATATGCAATCGGTCCGCCTACCATTTTCAAAATAGTACGGGAAACAGGGATATCCTATACTGAAGCTGCTCAAAGCTTATTTACAGGAACTGGCTCATTTGGAAACGGCGCAGCAATGAGAATCACTTCAATAGGTCTTTTTTTCTATGATTCACCAGAATTATACACTGAAACCCAACGTTCAGCCATAGTTACTCATACTCATCCTTTAGGGGTTGATGGGGCAGCTGCTCTATCTAAAGCTATTGCATTAGTAGTTTCAGAAACCCCCCAAGAACGAGGAAAGAATTGGTTGGAATATTTAGGTCAAATACGAAATTTCGTACAAACAAGGGAGTTTAAGCTAAAAATTAATCAAATAAAGGAATTAGTATCCGAAAATGCTCTCCTTCTTGAAGCTGCTCAAAATCTTGGTACTAATATTACTTCATTAGAATCTGTACCGTTTGCAATCTTTGCTTTTCTAAATAATCCTTATTCATTTAAGAAATGTCTATTAAATGCAGTTCTTATTCCTGGAGATAGAGATACCATTGGAGCAATGGTAGGCGCTCTTTTAGGCTCATATCTTGGAATTGAAAAAATTCCATTGACTTGGTGTAAAAAACTTGAAAATTATCAATTAATTGAAAATCTAGCGAAGCAATTGGTTGAACTTAAAGAAAAATCCAGATCTTAAAATATAAGAAATAGATGTTAGCGTTCTACGTATAGTAGGATAACGCCCAAATTCGTAGAATATCTCCCTCACTCCTAAGTTAGATCTAACCAGCGTATTTCTGCTCAACCAATCTTAAAGATCCCAGTATGGCTCTAAGATACTGTTGGAGGTATTTGTATCGACTAGTTAATCGCTTTGTTAACTCTGAGCAAGAGTAACTGTTTTTGATCTCAGATTCCAATTTGATTCATTATGCTGAATCTTTTCAACTAGCTTTGTAACTTCGGTTAAAGCAGTTGAGGGTTCTCTATCAATCTTTGTAGCTGTCTCTTGAATCCATGTCATTTCAGATTCCGAAAAATTATATGCTTTACCACGTTTAGCATTCTTATACTGTGAAATAGCTGCTTCGGTGACCTTTAAGATTTGTGAGATTTCACGTTGAGTTCTACCGCGTCGTATTAGTTCTAACGTAATTTCGCGCCTTACAGAGGGCGTTAAAATCCATCTTTCCAATTTATTCATTCTCCAATACATATATGCTTTAAGTTACAAAATGTTATTGTTAATTAACAAACATTATTGTTAATTTCGCTGCAATTGTTAATAGAGTAAATTATCTCTCATCCAACTTAACACTTGTTAAGTGTTTAGTACCTAAAAATCAACCAAGAAAGGTCAAATTACAAATCTTAAATTTTATGAATTCTAAAAGAGAATAAAACCATATTTCTTTCTTAGAACCAGAAATCCATCCTAAAATTCATTCTTCCTCCATTTTTGAAATATCTAAAGTGGTAGAAAAAAACTTCTCGTTAATCTCATTTTCTAGATTCTTTTGGCATTTATCACGATTCTCAGGAGTTAGTAGAAGCGTTTTCCATGATAAAAAGGAAAAATAACGCAAAAAGGCTTCGACTCCTTCAATACGTACTGAAATCAGCATAAACGGTCTTTTAACCTGCAAAGTCTCCTTAAGAGCTGGAAACCATCCTTTCTTTTCTAATTCAAACTGACCGATTTCATCAACCAATAATATTGAGTCGGGAGGAGCATTTTGTATCACGCTTCCTCCTTTTTCAAATGCACTCAAAGAAATTCTAAATTTACCAATCAAGAGCGATTCACTATCGGGAGATCCCTCAAACGGTAAATATTCACCTGTTTCCACGTAAAGGAGTCTTCGATTTTCTTGTCCTAACGTTAAAACCCCCGCTACAGGAATATTAGACTTCTTACAGTATTCATATATGTTATACAAGAGAGTTGACTTACCTACCTCTCTCTTTCCTGTAATAATGATGTTAGGGGACATTTTTCTCACAAAAGAAAAAAGAGATTTCTGAACATATTAGTGATTATTTTTCTTGGGTTAAGATTTGGACCTTACCAGATGCTTTTTCCTTGAAATATTCAGCGTCTTTTTCCGAGCCAACAATTGTACCAAAATGCATTGGAATGACTAGTTTGGAATTAACCAGTTTTTCCGCTTCAAGAGCTTCATCAGCAGTCATCACATAAGTACCACTTACGGGTAAAAAAGCTACATCGACGTCGACATTCTTCATTTCAGGAATCCCATCGGTGTCTCCAGCGTGATAAAACCGCACCCCTCCAATAGTCACAATAACACCGATGTGTTCTTCTTCTTTGGGGTGGAATAGTTTGTCTGGTTCACGAAATTTGTTTATATTGTACGCAGGGATAGCCTCAATAGTTATACCTTTGATTTCTCTCTTTTCTCCAGGTTTCAGAAAAACTGTTTCTTCTGCTGTGATCTTGTTGAATCCGTCACTACATATAGGAGGACCCACAAGTACGGTGTCTGAAGTGGCGATTTTGGGGATATCTTCGGGAGAACAATGGTCAAAATGTTGGTGTGTCGCAATAATAATGTCTACAGGCTGGGGTTTGGCAAGCTTGAAAGGATCAATGTGAATTTTGAGATCATCATGTTCAAGACGGAACCCATCATGTCCTGTCCAAGTAATTTTTACTCCTTCATATTCAAACATTTTCAGTGCACACTCATAAGAGGAATTATGTTTTACAAGTTAAATTACCAGAAAAGAGAAAAGAATTACGCATTTTATTATTTGCCTAAATTACTAATAATTTGCTGAACCTCAAGAACTGATTCTTTCACTATGTTTGTACACTTTTGACGTCGTTCTGCTTCTTTATTTTTTAGTATTTTTCCATCTGCTCGAAATTCAGATATTAATTCGTAGCAATCCAAGGATTCAAATTTTGATCTGATGTTTTCTTTGAAAATTTTCGCTCTCTCTCTAATTTCCGCGTCATTTAAGCCACATTTTTTCCCAAGGATGTAACTCATTCCTGCTAATGATCCTGTGATAGCTCCACAGATAGATCCTTCCCCTATACCTCCTCCAAAAGCCGTCAAAGCTAATCGCAGGGTTTCACATTGATTTTCATTGTAAAATTCCGTTATAGAACACGAGGTGGCTCTCGCACAATTCTCACCCTTCATCCAGAGCTTCATCATTTCCTCAACAATGTCTTTCATTTTGAATTTATCCTTTAGATAGTAGTTTCGTTCCTAATAGAATTTATCCCTAAAATTACTGATTTTTTATAATTTATTTCCTCCAAATAATTTTAGACGAAGAACTTTTACTGCTCAAAGAATTAATTCCCAAAGGGTTAATAGAGTAAAAGGGAAAAGGAAATTTTTCTGAGCTATACTCATTAAAGGAAGATTTATTCTGATTCCCTAATAGAAATACATTTTAATCTTCTATTGGTACAATGATTGAAGAAACAATTTAAATACGATACAGAACCTAAATATTCACCAAATTAACCGAAATTCAGTCGTATCACACACGAATTCCTCAAAGTTCGAGGATTGAAAAAGTCGCTCTTGCACAATTTTCATCTTCCCAGATTGATTACAAAAGAACTCCTCCCTGTCCGAGGATTGAATGTATCCCGATCAGACCGCCTAATAAGTTCAAAATAGATGATTTAATCCGACTCCCTAATAAAAATACCTTTTAGCCTTCTATCAATATAACTCATCTCGTAAAACAAGAACCCCCACAATTAGAAAGGGGTAGAAAGGCAAAGATGGACATGGACTCCTTAAAGAAAGAACTAATTTGGTTTGGTAGTTTGTTGATCGTATTAATAGTCTTTTTAATGATAGTGGGATTCCCAGAATACTCTGAGCTCGCAATAGCAACAACTGCATTCGCAATCAATTGGCTCATAGTTAGCTATTCTGTTAAAAGATTTGGGGTCGGTAGTATGGATACTGACTCCTTAAAAAAAGAATTAATTTGGTTTGGTGGTTTATTGATTGTACTAATAGTCTTTTTAATGATAGTGGGATCCGTAGAATACTCTGAACTCGCAATAGCAACAACTGCTTTCACATTGATTTGGTTCATTAGGAGTTATCTCGTCAAAAGATACGCGGTCGCTGAACAGAGAATGAATGGGGCAGAATAGAGAAGGAATTGAATAAAATCATAATACACATACCCGTTTCTTTTTTTGATATTAACCTAAACCCAGTAAATTGGAAGTGATCGAATGTTTGATGAATTACAATCCGTAATTTCAAAAACTGAAGCCTTAGGTGCTAATTATGTAGAAGCACGCTATGATGAATTGCTCTTACGAAGCATTATTAAGGAGAATGGACAAATAGTCGAGTGTAAGGCAATGAAAAGGGCGGGAGTGGGATTCAATGTCTCTTACCAGGGAGCAACAGGTTATGCTTTCTCGGCTGATTTAGCAACTAGTGCAATGGAACACGCTGCAGCGAGTGCTTTTGGGATTGCTAAAGCTAGTGCTCCTGTGGCTGTTATTAAATCGGAGTTTGAGCCATTTCAAAAGATAGACAAGGTACATCTTAAACCTGATATCCGTGAACCACCCCAGTTGGTTGACACAAGTGAGAGAATGGATCTAATAAACAGGATGGAAGCCAGTGCAAATGAATATGGCGAGAATATTTCTTCTTTGGAAGTTAGGTATGGAGAATTGTCAGGGGAAAAGATTTTCACCAATTCGGAAGGAACAGAGATTCATTGGTTTCCTAATCAGCTCGAATTGCGGTGTATAGTGACTTCTAAAACCCGGGAAGGGGATTTGGTAGATGCTGCTGATATGCGGGGTGGATCATTTGGATTAGAACTTTTTAAGAAAAAAGAGAATACACCAGAGGATTTTGGGAGAAATGCTTCACTCTGGGCCAAAGAGAAAATGAAAGCTAAATCAGCGCCCGCAGGGGTGTTTCGTGCGTTAGCTGAAAATAGACTAGTTGGCGTGCTTGCTCATGAATCCTTTGGACACCTGACTGAAGCAGATTTTGTGGTTAGTAAAGGTAGTCCCATTTCTGATAAACTCGGACAAACTTTAGGATCAGAGCATGTAACCATAATTGATGAGGGAGTTCCTTCCATTTCAGGTGATTTTTCTTATTTTTGGCTACCGTATGATGATCAAGGTGTGAAAACAACTCGTACTGTGCTTATAGAGAAGGGTGTGCTGCAAAGTTTTTTACATTCACGAGTCACAGCTAAACTGTTAAATGGAGAATTAACCGGTAATAATCGGGCAGTAAATTTCACATTTCCACCCATACCTCGGATGAAAAACACTTATTTCACACCAGGAGACCTATCAGAAGAAGAAGCTTTAGAACTCTTGGGAACAGGCATTTATGCGATTCGTACCTCGGGAGGACAGGTGGAAGGAACAGGAGACTTTTTATTCAAAGCTGTTCAGGGCTATTGGGTTGAAAAAGGTGAGAAGAAATACCCGTTGAAAGACGTCACGCTTACAGGTAATATCTTACAATTACTTATGAATGTGGAAGGTGCCACCAAAGATTTTGACTCATATTCGAGCTATTATGGGGGCTGTGGGAAGGGGGACCAATATCCTCTTCCTGTCGGAGTAGGGGGACCTAAACTAATAATCAACAATGTACGTTTTGGAGGTAGCGCATGATGCCCTCATTAGACTTCGTTGACTGGAAATCAGATCTTCTTGCAAGAGTGGATCGAGGATTAAAAATCGGTACTAACTTAGGAGCGACATCCCTTGAGCTTTATATTAGTAGGACTCATTCTTTGAATATAGCTATGAAATCGGGGATGATAGATGCTACTCAAGGTGGTGTTATTGGAGTTGGATGTCGTGCCTTGATCGGTAAAAAAATTGGGTTTGCGAGTGCATCTGGTATTACTGATTCAACAGTGAACTTTGTCATACAGTCTGCCATAGATGTCGCAAAAACTCTTCCAGAAGAAGATGCGCGATGGGATTCATTTGTTCAAACTCCTGAAACCGGAAAAGAAGGTATCATTGATACAACCGTATTAGAAATTACTCCCGAAGAAGTGGTCAATGCTGCTAATAATGTATACAGAGAAGCCAAAGCATATGACGCTCGTGTTAAGTCTGTAGATGGTGAAGTTTATGTCAGTTATGGTGCTTTCGCAATAGGAAATACCGAAGGGGTTGTGAAAGCTTCTTCCACAACAGAAGGTTTTGGTTATGCTTATACAACAGTAGGAGAGAATGATAAATCTAAAACGGGATTTGACTATGTTATGGGTCGTGGCGTCCCAGAAATGGAAGGTATAGGTACTTCAAGCGCAGAAAAAGCAATAAAATTATTAGAATCAGTTCCAATCAATCACACGGGAGAGCTGAATGTTGTCTTTAATAATCTAGCAGCAGGGATGGTTATCCAAACTGCTTTGTCTAGTAGTATAAATGGTAAGAGTATTGTGGAAGGCAGAAGTGCATTCAGAGATAGGGTCGGTGACCAAGTAGGTGTCCCTTATTTAACCATTTATGATGATGGGCAAATCCCTGAAGATCCCGCCATGCACAAAATAGATCATGAAGGTTTCCCACGCCGTACTACTCCGATAATTGAACAGGGTGTTCTGAAAAACTTCATTTTTGACCAATATTATAGTAAAATCTTTGAAACAGAAAGCACAGGCAATGCGAGCCGAGGAACACCTCAATCCTATGAATCTCTACCTACAGTTTCGCCAACAACCATTTCGGTAGTTCCTGGTTCCAAAAATCTTGATGAACTAGCAGCTGAAATAGAAAACGGGCTATTGGCAAGTGACTTCTTAATGGGCGTAGGACATGCGAATTTAATCTCTGGTGACTTCTCTATTGTAGCTCCTTCATGTCATAAGATAAAGAACGGGGAAATAACGCATCCGATCGACCCAGTAACAATTGCCGGTAATTTCTACCAAGCTTTCGCCCAGATTTGTGCTCTTGGAAATGAAACTGAATTGACTTTCTTTGGTAAAATCCCATCAATAGCTTTTGAGGGTTTCACTGTATCGGGTTGAAATCATCAAAATTAGAAAGGTAGGATACTTCACCAACGGTGTTGGTAAGTATTAATCATTCCTCTCTGTGAAAATATTCCAGTTGATCCCCTATCAGATACTATAGACTACATATCGAAATATTACTACAATTTTGAGTCCGCTTTAGAAATGCTGAAAGAAATGTATGAACATAAGGTGCCTAACTGCTATCCTTAAGTCACTAAGTTAATGAATTCTTCACGTGTTAGGTTAGCATCAGTTATTAAACGCCTTAACAACCCAAGTTTAAGCTCTTTATGTAGTGGTATGGTCAGTGGTCTTCTTTCTAAGTCAGTAGGATGGCGTAATCTAACATGACTTCCTTTCTGTCGTACTATCTCATATCCAATTCATAAAAAAAGCTTTTATAGCTTCTTCACCAGAAATGATAGGCAACCTACGACTCATGTAGAATGACCACACTACCTATAACAGTGTGTTTTGATTCTGGGATCTCGTCTCCTCTGATTTTTAGATCTTCAATACAAAGCTTTATAGCTTCTTTTATATTCTCTAAAGCCTCTTCTATAGTGTCACCTTGACTATAACATCCTTGAAATGAAGGACAGATTACAACATAACCACATTTAGGGTCTTTTTCTAAAATGACTTTGTAATCAAAATCCTTTGAACCATATTTCTAGCACCAATTATCTACAAATATTTAGTAATCTAAAGTAATACCTTATGCAAGAATGAAATAAATTTTGTAGACTTCCTTAATCAGAGTAGTTGGATTGCTTATAGGGTTTTTTCGTTTTTACGGTATCAGACTAATTCACTAAAGCTATTACCTAATTTTTAATAACAAATCTACAAATAGAAGAAAATTAAATAGAAAATTATTAAAACTCTATCAGTATAATGATAACTATGAAGCTAGAACTCATCAATCCTCATGTAATAAAGATCATAATAGCAAGTAGAAGACATGATTCTATTAATGCAATCTCAAATCGTATTCAATTATCATATGGATGGACATATAAATGGATTCATGAATTAATTAAGATAGGAGTGTTCTCTTTTTCGAAAAAAAAACTCAAACTACACCCTCGGAACGAATTTTATATACAGACGCTTCAATATATTAAGAAAGCTATGAAACAGAATCTCAGCTTTTACTATGAAGTTTTATCTCTTTTGGGGATTTCATATTGTTTTACAAAAACTGATGCTGTATTTATTTGGACGAAGGGAGGATATCAGATCGCAAGAAGTAAAGATTACTATCCAATTTTCATAAAAATTGCATCTAGTGACAGAAGATTCTTTGATTATTATATAAAAAAATTAGATTTACAAATCCATGGACAGAGAGGAATTTTTTATCATCCCTTCATCAGAGATCAGTTGAAATTTGAACTCTGTGAAAATATTCCAGTTGATCCCCTATCAGATACTATAGACTACATGTCGAAATATTACTACAATTTTGAGTCTGCTTTAGAAATGCTCAAAGAAATGTATGAACATAAGGTGCCTATTCATGTTTGAAATTTTTATTGAACGAGAAAACACTGTTTTTGACATACTCCAGAAATTCAGAGAACTTAATCTTGAATTCGTTGTTATTGGTGGATTAGCAGTTTCTGCTTATAAACATCGTTTCTCAGTAGATGGTGATCTTGTCATACCAGCATTAATGGAAGAAAAATTCGTTAAAATTTTGGAACAACATAATTTTAAAGAAACAATCATGAAAGAATTCGAAGATATCTATTCAAGCCGATTTCGTAGATTTGTTAAACAAGATAACCTGCCTGTAAGTATTGATTTAATGATAAATGCAGTTGGTATAAGACAAACAGGAGCATTTTTTCATTATCCCCTTTTACGTCACCATTCAAATCTAACTAAAATTAAAGGTGTCCAAAGAGAGATCATTGTTTTTGTTCCCTGTCGGGAAATATTAATTGTATTAAAACTGCATTCTGGTAGAGCACGTGATCTACGTGATGTAGCAGCTTTGACTAAAAGCTTAGATTTTGAACTAATCCAGCAACTCTTGATAAAATACAAATCACAGTTAGTAAAAAAGCATATCCAGCAACTTCTATCACTGATCAACACACAGAACTTTATTGATTCATTTAAGGGAGTATTTATTGAAAAGGAATATGATTTAGATTTAGATGAAATACTGAAATTTAACCAATTGAAGTTTAACGATGTAGAATCTGAGTAGGCAGCTAAGCACTATCTAGGTCATCGTCAGAACTTGAACTACTATAGAATATAGAGAATAGCTCTCTATAGAGTATTATTACCTAGAATTTATATAGAATAATCATTTTAGACCTTGATAAATAGTCTAGTGGCAGTAATCATGACAAAAACATCCCAATCTCAGAAACATCCTCCTTCTAAACCCCGTGGGATTCTCTACATCGCTATATATGAAGGCCTCATCGGAATTATCTATATTATGACGGGCTTTATTTTTGTTTCTGGATTACTTGTGGAAATAGAGGATAATCCCACGAATGAAGATGTAATAAGCTTTTTTACAATTTATGGACCCCTCTTTCTTCTTTATGGAATCATCGCACTACTATGCGCCCTTTTTCTATTAATGACGAAGGAATGGGCAAGAAAAGGATCAATGGCTGTAACAGCATGTAGTGCCATCTTCTTATTTCCTTTTGGAATAATACCAGCCTATTTATCAGTCAGATACCTGAACAAAGATGAAATTGCAGATGCTTATGACAAAGATTACATACATCTGCCACCTAGACGTCGTTACAGTTAATCAATACATGTTTTTATGGGCTTTTTTGAATAAATAAACGTAATTAAGGAAGTTGTTTTAGAAAATCAATAAATTGATGGATTTCTTTAGTAATTCTAGAATGTAAATCAGGTAGATCTTGACTTAAAACCGATACTTTTTTCCATTTAAGTGCAAATCCATAAACATTGCGAAAAATGTGCCGAAAACGTAGATATTCGTCTAAGTCGTCTGCTAAATCATTAGAAATCACTGCGGGGCGGATTTTATTTATTTTAATTGACATTCGTTTTAAAAGGTCCCTATGCCAGCTTACACCCTTGGGAAGTCCTTCATCAACTTCAGTAGCAATTTTTCGAAATATCCGTTCAATCCCAGAATAAAAATCATGTAATATACTTCCAATAGCGCGGACTTCATGCTGCTCTGGATTTTTAATGTCTATTTTTTTAATCAGTTCAGTGTGTTCCTCTTTTATCATATCAATTCTAGATAGTTCTTCCTTTATCTCAGAGATTATAACTAGTAATTTGCTAGAATTAGTCAATTAACTCACCATATGATAATGATTTCTCTTGCATATTAGCAGATAAGTCTTCTCCTGGAATTAAATCTAATTCAACACCATTTGGCAAAATTTCATAAATTTTGGACAATGCCTTGAAGTATAGTTCATCGTTTAGTCCGAACACGACTAAATCAATATCAGAATTGAGGTGGACATTATTACGTGTAAGTGAACCAACTATGAATACTTTTTGGGCATAAAATTGTTCTTTTAGGATTTTACTTGCTTTAATTGCATAATTCCTTAGATTATTCCGATATTGTTTCCTTTCTTGGATCAATCTCACTTTTTGCTTTCTCCAATGAAGGATCATCTCAGATATATCGGACAACATTTTTCACTCTGATCTCTGCGCTCATCAATTATTTTGCTGATTTTTATTTATTTCCATTAGAATACATACTTCTTCCATCTAGACGTCGTTATATTTAATCGATCCATACATTTATTTTTTATTCAATTTTTACTTCTACTGAGATTGTGTTTACAGAAGGTTTCACAAACGAATTCCTCAATGGACGAGGATTGAAATATGGGAAACAGTAAAACCGTCCCCACTGCGGAAACGAATTCCTCAATGGACGAGGATTGAGGTGGTTTTAGTCCTGTAACTTTTAGTCCATAAAATCACTCTAATGCCTTTTTTTCACGAAATACGACTAAAAAATCTTAAAATTAGGTGGAGTACCGAGAATCCAGAGATAAGTCACGATTGAACTCTTGATCTATTACTTGTTAAACTAAACAGAACAAATATCTAATATTCATTAGTTCAATTGAAACGATGTAATACCGGCATAATTTGCATATGGTACTTGTACAGAGAAGAAACAATAGAAGCATTTGACAAAAACCTCAGTATTTTCGCATACAGTCAATCAGTCAAATAGTTCTATTGTAGATTATGAATAGAAACTCAATTTTTGGGTTTCTTCTTGAAATATACCAGTGTTGCCATAATTCCTATTACTAATCCAAATATTAGTGTCACTGGAGAAAGAGTGACTTCACCTGTTCCAACTGGAGCAGCAACATACTCTTTAACAGTGAAAATAAGAGCATATAATCGATAATCGTAGTTTCCACCATCGTTAGCACTGTAATAAAGAGCAAATGTATGAGCTTCTGCTGTCCATGTTACATCAAGAATTATAGAATAACTGACACTTTCCAAAGTTACTCCAGCACCATTGACATTCCAACCAATAGCCAGATAAGTTGATGGATAAGCAACACCATCTAAATATAAGAAAATGCTAAAAAACTCACCTGCATCAAGATGGATATACATACTAAATGAGACTTCCACAATAGATGTTGTTTCAGTAGTGATTGTTAGAGCACAACCTGGGATACTAACAGGATCACTAGACCACATTAGTGATGCAATTTGTTGATTCCAAATTCGTTACACTTCTTTGAGCACATAACCTTGTGGTAACTCCCACTTTGTGCCATAAATCTCATTTTCTGCCGCTTTTATACTAATAATGCCTAGCGGCACCACCAGAAGAAGTAAAATAACGCAAATCGAATATTTCACTTTATTCATAGTTGATTCACCCAAATTCTCGCACCAAGAGTTAATACTCCTAAAAATGAGATAATGCGCTAATAATTAAGTGCTTACATTTTTGTGTCCTCTTTTAGACATTAAAATAATATTTTATAAGAAATCTTCCCCCTAAAGGCAACTTGGGATCAGGGGGTTTGAATTCACTCTCACTAATCCCTTATCACATACTTGGTTTTTCTTAATGCTTTCACTTTTATTTCCTGAATAACTCAGTTCTATCCTCTGTTGACGACACTACTTCTTTGTTTAAGGGTAGTATCCTTCTATTTTCTCATTTTGTACCTTGATTTAAGAATCACCTATTGAAGTTGGCAATTATAGAAAAATAAGTATTTTCGCTATAGATATCGGTAGCCTTCTTAATGGAAGACCATTTAACGCTTTTAGACCATAAAAAAGATCCTTATTAGATGGTGTAAATAATCAAAAATTATCATTCATGCATTGTAAGGTACGTAAGGTAAGTCAATCATATTTCTTTTTAATTTCGTGAGCGAGTGATATTTGAGGACTTGATAAATGATCCTTATTACTCTTTGTGCAGTTCGAGAAGCAATTTAGCGCGCTCTACCCAAACTTTCCTCTCTGGATCAATGTCCCCCGTCTTCACCAACTCTTCGAGATCCCTTAAACCCGCTTCGACATTTCCTGACAGAATTTGCGCCTCAGCTCGGTAGTTATAGCTAATGACATCCTTTTCATCTAAAGCAATGGCCATATCAT
>JAEOTF010000313.1 GCA_016840025.1 Candidatus Hodarchaeota archaeon | reverse complement strand
TAACATCAAATTCATACATTCTATAAACTGAGGGATAATGAACTGCATTCAGCAGAAATGCACCCGCCAAAGCATCTCGTATTGTTTGAAGAGTAGCTTTCTAAAAATTTTGCTTAAAGTCATGCTTAACCTGATTATAAATGTCCCACCATTTTGGAACACATCTTTGTGTATTCCGTGGATGAAAAGGAGAAATATTTTCTCTGTTAGGCAAACGTTTGAATGTAACTTCTACAGTAGAAAGATTATATTCGAGCAACTCTAAAAAAATTTATTCGATGATAAAGTTTTGTTTTGTATTCTCACGTTTTTTAATGATCTCTATTTTGCCTGAACGTGGTATATTCAATTGAAGTTCGTTTCTGAACTCAGTAACATAAGCATAATCAATTTTAATAGTGTCTCCAACATTCACTGATGTTATTTTTTCTTCCCAAAGCGAAAGTTTGATAGATCCTGTCTCGTCTTCAAGTGTAGCATCAGCAACGGATCTTTGTCCATACCTTGTATTGACGCTTCTCGATTCCGAAATACCCACTATCCTTCCTTCAACTGAAATTCCACTCATTCCACGCTTTACTTCATTTATCATCATAAACATCACCTCTACAATCTAATCAGAAGTTCAGAATTTTCTCTGCTGCTATCTTCACATCTTTTCCCTTCACAGTTTTTCTACCAGCATACATAGTGAACTCTAAAGCTTCCTTACCAATCTTCACACCAACCTCTTCCAGAACCCTTGCTAGCTCTTTACACCCAGATTCACTAACCCTTTCTGCTCCAGATTTCCTAATAATTCGATGCATAGCAGCTATAGACAAGTCTTCTTCAATACTCAAAATTAATCCCAATTTTAATCCCAATTAACCAAAGGATTTTCTGCTTAAATCACTTACTCCATGTAATTGGTAATTTTTTTCAGTCTCTGGTTATCGGAAGTTTTAATTTAGCTAAGTGAACTATCTGAAACATCTAGGGTTGAAATATGGCTTTCCATCAAAGATTAGTCGACTATCATGTTCATTCAACTGAATCATGTGATGCTAGATCATCAATCTTTGAGATGTGTCAAAAATCTATTAACTTAGGAATGGTTGAGATCGGATTCTCAGAACATGTAGATTTTGATCCTTCAGATCGAGGATATGGCTTCTTCAACTATGATAGATACTCATCAGAAATAGAAAAAGTTCGCAAACTGTTTAAGAACAGACTAGTGATTCGTAAGGGTGTTGAGATAGACTATCAAAATAAATACGAAAAAAAGATAAAAGAATGGCTCGAAAGCAAGCGATTTGACTACAAGATTGGGGCAGTACATTATGTAGCAGGTAAGATCATTGACATGAAACCCATATCAAATAGTGACTTGGAAAGACTCTATCCTAAATATTTCAATGAAGTGATAAACTCTGTTGAAAGTCGCTTATTTGATGTTGTAGGACATCTGGACTGCATGTTAAAGCAAGACAATAACATAACTGATGGACGAACAGGTTTTGACTACTGGGAAGAAATTCAAACAGTTCTTGAAGAGATCATGAATAAACAGACTTACCTAGAAGTGAACACTAAGCTATTCGCACTAAGGCGAGCACGTGCATACCGTGCAGAGATGATTCCTAACAAGAGAATTGTCCAAGAATATTTAGACAAAGGAGGAAAATTAATTTCTGTAGGATCTGATGCACACTCTACAACCGAACTGGGTTGTGGTATTGATATGCTCCTTAATTATCTAGATAGACATAAGGAAAAACAGTTTGTTCTCCTTTTTTCAGAAGATGGTTGAAATTAGTGGATATAATATAATGATACATCTTCATTATGTTAGTCCAACTTCCTTAGCAACTTTTTTGCGCGCGCGCGATTATGGGGGTAACTTAGTGCTTTGCTCTAATTGTGGAGAGAAAATAGAAGATTCAACAAATTTCTGCTCTAAATGTGGAGCTCTTCAAAAGAGAGTTAGTTGCCCAATCACAGCTAGTGGGATTGTCTATCTTTTTAAAGACCGATTTGTACTGAAACTTATCTTCTTAATAATATACATTTTGAATTAGAATTATGGTCTAAACAAAAAAAGGGGGAATTTTCGAGACTCTAACGTGATCATTGTTATCATTCTTCTATTATTTTCTTTATTTCGTCTACTTTTCCAGTGAGAGTATCTATCTTTGATCCAATGTTGCTGAGTTCTTTCGTTAATTCAACTTCGGGTTCTTTCATAAAGAAGACGATTCCACCTGTGAATAGTAGACCAATGATGAATACCACCCACCAATCATTAAACATCCAAAGCAACCACTGTGTTGGTTGAACAGTTGTTGTATATATTACTCCTAGAATGCTCAGAACTACAAAGATTATTGTTATGGCTGTCCAAACGCTTAGAATTATTAGATTTTTACTTTTCATATTTCTTCCTCCTTTCTGAGGATTTCAGGTGAAATATTAATGACAAAATCCTGAAGTTTGTAATATCTGAGTGCTCTCGCTTCACCTTTAACTAATACAACTCGGCTTTTGACGATACCTCCTTTTTCTAGCTTTTTTAGATGTATTTTCGCCAATGCTCGGTTTATTTCCAACTTGTTTGCGATTTGATTCAAATACATGTCTTCAACCTCTTTTGCCAATAAAACTACAATACTTAATCTCACTGGATGTGCTAGTGCCTTCATTTTTGTTGATAGAGATTTGATGAACGTCATCCATCTTTACCACAATATTACATGTAATTAAAATGTTACATATAAATGTTTTTATTACACAAATTGCGTGCGCGCAATTTCATCGAGTTTGGAGCCTCCCCATCTAAAATGGAATGGGGAGGAATTGTGGCAGATTTCTTAGATCCTGATAATAATATATTAGAAGTTGTGCAAGACAAAAACCATTCTAAATCAAGTATTTCTGTAGCTCTGCCTCCGGTGAGAAATAAACAGATTACTAATGAGCGATTTGCTGATAAATCTGCAACCTGATCAATAAATTCCCAACCAATGAATGTTTTAATATCCCGTGTAATGCGTGTCTCTTTCCTCTCAAGTCTTTCCTTCTCTTTGCGTACCTGTCTCCCATCCATTCACAAACACAATAATATATATTTACTCTTGATTATATATATTATGGAATATTTATACCCTATCAAGGAAGGATTATATTAAATAGATCGATATATACCCAGATCTCAATTATTATATATTTCAAAAAAATCGAAGAGAAACACTGCGAATGTTAACTCCGGATTTTGTAAAGCTCTCTGGACTAACCTTACAAAGACGAAAGAACAGTTATTCTTTGATGATTCGATAATTAAGATGTTATCCTTCGTTGTTTTTAATAGGTGTGAGAATCAAATATTACTATAATTAGGGTATTCTTAGGGTATTGTAGGAGTTTTTATAGGGTATCTAATAGGTATTCGTAGGGTAATGGGCTACCCATAACCTTTGCTGTTCTACAATTAGTACACGGTGTTCTATTATTTGGAATTATATATCACAAATCTCACTTTATTATTTAGTGATAAAGATAATGAAAACTCATAGTTGGATCTCAGCAGTTACTATATTCACACTAGTCGCAGTATTGGTAGGTACTTACTATTATGAATCTTTATCTAAACCAGTCAAACCCAACCCATCTAATGATCCATCTAATTATTTATACGAGCTTTATGGTGGAGTAGACCTATTCAGTGAGGGAATCCACATAATAGTTACAAGTCAGGATCCTCGAACTCTTATTGGAGGATACAATACTGTTAACGACTTTTGGAAGATGCTTTTAGAATCTGAAACCAAAAGACCCACTGATCAAGACTTTGTAAGCATCATCTTATCTCGTGGAAACAAACCAACAGGAGGTTACAACATCCAAATTGAAAATTTTGCTTGGTTAGAGTCTTACCCAGTAAAATTCCTCTTCCAAGTCAATTTCACAGATCCAGGTGAAGACGTAATAGTTACACAAGCTGTGACCAATCCGCTTGTACTAGTTCCCATAGGCAAACTTACACCTGGAGAATATAACGTCGAGGTTCCTATTGTCCAGTTTATCCTTAGTTTTGACGACGAAGGAAACCCAATTTACACTCCAATTATGACTTTCGCTCCAGTTATTTGGGAAAAAACCTTCACCGTCTACAAAACGGGTGACCCAGCTCCTTCAACAACCTTCCAAGTTATTCTTAACCGAAATGAAGCTCCAAATTTGACTGTGGAAGTGGACCTGAGCAATGGTTTATCTGAAGAAGAAGCAATAAAGATTACC
>JAEOTF010000312.1 GCA_016840025.1 Candidatus Hodarchaeota archaeon | reverse complement strand
CTTGATTATTGATAGGATTAATCCCAATGCGAACTCGGCCACTGATATTGCGTTTACGCCTGGAGTATTTGTAACCATCACCCCATTGTCTGTTGCAGCTTTCACATCCACAAAGTCATAGGAAACTCCATAAACGATGACCCCTTTCAAATTATCAGAAGCAGAAAGTACGTCCCTAGTGACTTTCCGAGCACCTACAATGACGATTTCTGGATTTATCGTTCTCAGATCTTTAATAAAGTCTTCTTCTCCTGTATCCTCAACGCGAATGATTTTTCCAACTTTTTGTAAAACCCCTAGAGCTTCTCCTCGAATTGGACGATTGTCAGCTAAATAAACTGTAACCATACACGTTATTTCTCCGTTGGAATTTTTAATTTTTCAAACTCTTTAATGAATCTTGTAAGATAACTTGTAACTGTATCGATCATGTCATCGCCAATTTCTTTGCTTGCCGCACATATCTTCTCGTGGTCTTGTTCGATATCCATGTTTCTAAGCATCAATCTTATTGTACCATTTTCGAATTTTACTAGTGTTGTCTTGATGGGTATAATTTTTGAACCAAAAATTGGTTTAAGGTTAACCGTTCTAATTCTCTCTAGATTTACACAACTAGGATCGACTGAAAGAGCTCCTGAAGCTTCAATGAAATTAGCTGAAGTATGTTTATCATTCTTTAATTTAGTCTGCAAAATTTCTTGAACTGGTTTGTATATCTCCTTAACTAAGTTCCACCACTCCACAATTGCGATCAACATTTTTTGTTCTTCAAGGTACATAGTTCTCGCAATATTCTCTAAAATTGGAGTTGATCCTCCATGACCATTTAGGAAAATTACCTTTCTAATACCCCATTTATACAAGCTGTCGCATATGTCATATCCCAAATCATACAAACACTGTGGGCGTACAGTTATCGAACCTGGATGCCAGCCCATATAGGATGGGTTATACCCATAACTTATAGGAGGGCAGACTATAACGTTAGTTTCTTTTGCAAGTCGTTTAGCGATTTCTGCAGGAATTAGATAATCCACCCCGAGTGGGCTTTGACCATGGTCGTGTAAAGCTCCTGAAGGAATCAATGCAACATCAGTTTTTTTGAAAGCTTTTTCTGCTTTTTCCCAACTAATTTCTGCTAAAAAAGGCATTTAAATCATCGTGATAGAATAAGTGTGTATATTTAAGAGTTTCTTCATTTGCATTCTAGTATGGGATCTAAATCCATTCGAATTTAACTCTCGTTTCTCAGAGAATTTATCTGAAACTTGATTGATTATTACTAACCGGAAGCATCGACTTGCGAAAAAATAGAATTCTAAATGTGAACGATCTCATTTCACATGGGAATATAGAGGGTAGGACGGCTATTCTAAAAATTCTTGAAGCAGGATTAGAAGCTGCAGATCCTTATAAGAACACAAAACGTTTGATCCATCTTGAGAATGGGAAATTAATAGTCGGTCACGAACATTTTGAACCTAAAGGGGCTCCTGTAACAAAGAAGGAAGTTTATAATCTTTCTAAGGTGGAAAACATCTTTGTAATTGGGGCTGGTAAGGGATGTCAGAGAGTAGCTAAAGCCCTCGAAGAGAGTTTAAAAGACAGACTCACTGACGGGCATGTCATAGACAAGAAAGGAAACGATGTCATTTTAAAGAAGATCAAAGTTACATTAGGCGGACATCCATTACCAGACAAAGACTGTGTTAGAGGATCAGAAAGGATCCTAGAGATTGTTGAAAATGTTGGAAAGAAAAGTTTGATTTTTACCATTACTACAAATGGAGTTTCATCACTTCTGACGTTGCCAGCGCCAGAAGTTAGCCTAGAAGATATAAGAGAAATTACTTACAAGATGCAAATAGAGAAAGGCGCTCCAACCAGTGACCTTAACCCAATAAGAAACCATCTTGACATGATGAAAGGTGGGAGAATTTCAAATTATATTCATCCTTCAAAAATGATCCACATTGTAGCGGATGATCCTGGTGAATACAATTACCTTATGAATAAAAACTTTTGGATAGCCACACTCCCAGACTCTTCAACTTTTAAAGATGCCATTTTTCTATTAAAAAAGTGGAAAATATGGCATGCAGTCTCTTCTGCGGTCAGAGAATATCTCATCAATGCTCCTCTGGAACGTGAGACAATAAAAATAAAAGAGTTTAAAGAAATGTCCTTTCAAATTTTTGGAGTAATGCCAAAGGAGGAAGGAATGATTCCTACAGCTTGTGAAAAAGCTAGAAAATTAGGATTCAACCCAATAGTGATAGCCAAAAATTTGCAAGCTGAAGCTAGCCAAGCAGGTTTAATTATAGCAACAATTGCAAAAACCATCGAACAGACAAATAAACCATTTGCACAGCCTTGTGCGCTGTTTACAAGTGGCGAATTGCTAGTCACAGTTGGAAAAGAAAAAGGTGTAGGAGGAAGAAATCAAGAGTTTGTCCTTTCAGCTGCTCTTAAGGTAATAGATTCAAAAAAAATTGTGATGGGTGCGGTGGATTCTGATGGAACTGATGGACCTGGTACAACCTTATTAAAAGGAACCAGAGCATTTCCATGCCTTGCAGGCGGGGTTATTGATGGTAAAACAGTCAATGAAGCGCGAAAAGTTGATGTTAACATTTTGAAAGCATTAAAAAGACATAACACTACACCAACTTTACTGAAGTTAAAGAGTGGAATAATCACCACAAACAGCATAAGCTTAGATGATATTTCCGTTACTTTAATAGGGATGCCTCAAACTAATGAAGAGGATTAGTTTGAAATCCAGATTTAAAATAAAATCAGTGTTCGCTCGCCAGATCTTTACTAGACAAGAATTCTCTGGATTAGGAATGCCCGCAATAGAGACAACTGTGACTACAGAGGATAGGACATCAGGAAGTGCTGTAGTGATGGCTGGATTTTCTGTAGGTAAACACGAGATCCAGTATATATTCGATGGTGGTACAAGCTGGGGCGGATTAGGTGTCACGAAAGCAGTTAGTAATGTCAATGAAATAATCAACCCAGCAATAAAAGGAATGGATGTCACTAGGCAAGGCGAAGTTGATAAGACATTAATTGAACTTGATGGAACACCAGAGAAATCTAAACTTGGAGGAAATACTATAGCAAGTGTATCGACAGCTGCGTTGAAAACTGGAGCGCTAAGTTTAGAAATCCCAATTTATAGATATATAGGAGGCATTAATGCCACAACTCTCCCTGTTCCAGGCATTATCTGTGTAGATGGGAGCGATAGGTATGTCGATAGAGAAGAATCGGGAGGAAAACCTAGTTACGCTTTCACATGTTATGGCTTTAAAAGCTTCTCAGAAGCATCTTACGCTTGCTGGGAATTATTGAGAGAACTTAGACAAATAATCACTAAAAAGATTAAGTCCAAATTTCAATCTTTTCCATTCAGAATAGCTTCAGGTCAAATAGAACATGACAAAGAGCTGTGGGACTCTATGACTGAAGCTATAGAAAACCTAGGGTATAAGAACCGAGTAGGACTTCAGGTAGATATTGCTGCAAGTACGTACTACGATAGAGAAAAACAAAAATTTTTTGGTTTATTTTCTGAGAAGCCAAAAACAAGAGAAGATTTAATAGAGCTATATAAAGAAATGACAAAATCTTATCCCTTTATCATTCTTGAAGATCCATTAGACGAAGATGATTTTGAGGGTCACACTTTACTGACTCGAGAGTTAGATATTGAGATTGTGGGTGACGACCTATTTGTTACAAACGCCTCTCGTCTTCAACGTGGAATAGAAGCTGGTTCATGTAACACAATTCTAATCAAGCCTCCCCAAATTGGAACTATAAGTGAAACTCTTAGTGTTGTTCGCCTTGCTACACAAAATGGCTATGGTGTGATGCCTTGTGGCAGTAGGGGTGAAAGCTCTGATATAGCTGACTACGCTGTAGGTCTTAATACTGGTCAAATAAGAGAAGGTGGGTTAGGTCCTACAGCTAATAGACTTTTAGCAATTGAAGCAGAACTTGGGAATCGAGCTAGGTTCTTAGGTAAGACTGCTTTAAAAATCTCAAAATAAAATAAATTGAAAAGCTACTAATAGCATCCAGCCTAACTTCTATGACATTGCATTTATAACCTTCTGTACAAAGAATGTTGCCACGTGGTTAAAATGTCATACACAATTGAAGTTACTGTAAAAAGTCAAAAAGGAAACTGTGTATTTGGTCACAAAGTTGGCGATAAAATCAGTTTTGATGGCAAATCTGTACAAGGGAATATATGCTATAGTGCACTCATGGTTCTCCTCCCAAAAATCTTTGCAATGCTTTATGGGGTAGAATTCCCTTGGGCTCACGATAAGAATGTTATCTATAATGCATGCCCAGATGCTACTAATCCAGTTGTGTTCGAAATACGACGTATTAGAAAATAGATACCCTCGCGAAGCATCTTTTTGCCTAAACAAAGTTTTTTTTTTAGCTATTCAAACGCGCGCGTTTGTTTCAATTCTCAATGTAAAATACCTGTGTTTACGTGAAAACAAGCCATATACGTTAATTATTGTAAATATTGATTTTGACCTCATAATTCTTTTCATTGAATTAATTAAAAGAATAGGTCATCGTGAATTATTTGAATATATGAGCATTGGCGGGATCAGATTGCACCGGATCTGGCGAAACAACAATGGAGTGAGCACTATAATTGTCGTTGCGTTAGGTCTTGTAATACTTGTCACTATAGTGGTTAACGTTTTTCTATGGAATTACGAGATGAATCAAGTAGATTGGGGAAAAATAAAAGAGGACGTAGAGATCACAGATGTATCTCGTATATCTAATTCTTCTTGGTTTACAGCCCAACGCGAATATATTCTGAACACAGGCAGTCGGATCAATGGCACATATACAGATACGCAAACCATTGATAACCAGTACGAAAGTTTTACTGAAGGTTTGAATTGGTGGAAT
>JAEOTF010000311.1 GCA_016840025.1 Candidatus Hodarchaeota archaeon | reverse complement strand
TCGGGAATTGGTGGTGGTTTGTCCCCCCCGGCCTGTGCATCCTGACGTTCGTGTTCGGGTTTGCCCTCATCGGGTACAGTCTCAACCAACTCATTAACCCCCGACTACGAGAACGATAAACAGGAGTCTCAATGCAGTAGAAGTCTATGGGGGATTTCCCCCAACCTTTTAACCTCGAATTCGAGTGCATTTACTCCTACTTTTTTTCTTTGTTTAAAACTAGTAATTCTCTTTTTTATAGAAATCAATTCTTTTCTATGGTGCATTTAGTAGAAGATGAATCTGTGGCGTTATTTGAATGTGTTCTGAAAGTATTCGCCCTTTTTCAATCAAAATTTTATGAAACTTGAGCATTTGGGCTATAGTTGGTGGTTGTGATATTGCTCTTGCATTTTTAATAGGTGTTACTGGTTGTAAGGTGATCCAAAGTTTTAGTTTCTGGAATTCAGGTTCTAACCTCTTATTTAATTGATCTCTAAGCCATCGAATATCTCCAAAAGGAGTTTCATCTGTTAATACAATCTTGAGAGAAATTGCTCGATTGATCTCTTGGGCGTATTCAAGACATTGAATCTCAGCGTTCCATAGTTCTTGAATTTGTAGATGGGCTAGGGAATCTGATGGTTTAAAATCTACTTTTGGATAAGTTATATAGGGAACAATTTCTTTAAACCTATCAGAAGGAAAGCCTGCGCTTTCAAGATGATATTTTATTCCCTTTTCCTCTGTTTTTTCTATTAAATTTTTTATAAATGAAGTGTGTTCTAATGGTTCCCCCCCTGTAAGACTGACACAATGAAATGAGTCATCCCATTGATTTAAGATCCATTCGGCTAGATTTTCAAAAGTAACGGGATTTGAGATTCTATCGATTATTTGATGATTACTTTGGATTATCGGTACAACTTTTGGCGGCTGTTGGCGTGAATATCTTGTATCACACCATTTACAATGCAAAGGACACCCATGAAATCGGATAAGTATTTCTTTTCTGCCTATGAATCTTCCTTCCCCTTGGATTGTCTCTGCGAAGATCTCGACGAGATTAGCAACCGACATCTTTATCAGCTCGGAATTTTTCTGTTTTTCGACAATAGATGATAAAATTAGACGAAAAAGGTACATGTGTTTATATTTTCCCTATTTTACTTCCTTCTAATATATCTGTACCGAATTTATTGAAAAAAGTAGCTAATATTCGAAAAAAGCAGGATTTGTTCTGTCTTCAAATAATTCGACTAGATTATGTAGCAAGTAAAGAACACATTTTGAGTGCTCTTTGGCATGCTCTCAAATCGTTTGAAAATCAGCGTAATATTTCCAGATCTCTTGAAACCGAGTTACTTCTTTATCTTTCAGGACAACGTCAAATTAAACAAGCTATTGAGCTCATGGGAATTCAAACTCCCTCTGATAAGGCTGCATTAGTTATTGTATCTACAGAAGAATTTAAAAACGTTATAGACTCGATTTTATCAGATTTAAATGTTATCCGTAATCCTGCTGTCTCCCTTGACCTCACTAAGGAGAAAAAAGAGCTTATTAAAGACACACTTCCCCTTGGAAGCAACTTTCAATCATTTGAAGATAAAATTCTACAAATGGTTGCTCTTACAGCTCTTCAAGGAAAATAGAATGAACCAAGTTAGTCAAAGTATAGTCAACAATATCATTTATGATGTATCATTATGTTCTTTATCTATCTCATTCTCAATCTCCTTTATTCGAATTTCATCAGATGGACGATGTAGACAAATTCCTGTTTTAGAACCCAAAATTTCTATCCGAAGGATTTTATCGGGATTTTCTAGATCTACTTCTCCATTCTTAATATGGGGTGCGATAATTTCTATTAATTCTTGACCTCGTATTTTGGTGTGACGTGTGCGAGTTGTGATTCGCCATTTATCTGTTGGTTTTATTTGAGTAGTATATTGAAGGCATTTATCTCGAATTTCTTCAGGGTCAGTCTTGATGATCATTTCTAGAGGGATAATTCGTAAACATGCCATAAGATGCTCTTTAGCCGCGATTTCTCTGATTTTTTGCATAATTTCGGGGACAGTTTTTTTTTCTTTAATCCGAAGGAGAGACAATCCAGGAATTGAACAGTGGATAGGTTTTGAGTTTATTTCTAATCTTTCTTTTAGAATATACCACATTTCACTTTGAGCATCTCTTTCATTCCCTCTTTGCGAAGAGATCAGAATCCACATAGCATTATTTTTCTCCTCAATACTTAAGAAAATCATAGAACCTATTGAAATTCCAAACGTGGATCAATATTTCCAAGAGGAGGTAGATTCGTCAATGAGAGGAAGTTCTAATTGATGTACTGGTAAGAATAAGTTATTTTTTTTCCTCTACAAACCAGCTACTAACGACTAGCTCCGTTGATCCGCATTTTGGGCAACTAGGTCTCGTGAATAAAAGGCCATCTTCTTCCACATCTACATATTCTGCCTTTTGGAATCTCTCTTTGCATTTATTACAAATAAAGACATCAGGTTTTTCTGGGCTCATCATCCTTTCTCCATTTTAGTGGTTTGGGCAAACTCAAGAATTTCGAGGATTTCCCTGACTTTTTTGGGTAAGACAAAACGGTTATCTTCCCAGTCAGCGATGACCAGTTGTCTCCATGCTAACCATTGAAGCATCGAACGTACTTTTTGTTCAGGTTCTTTAAGCCTAATTGCGAGAGATTTTAATCCTCCTTCCTCTTGACCATGTTCTTTGACCACTGTAAGGATGTTTTTATGTCTGTTGAAGACTGAGAGAAAAATCAGCTTTACTGCCTTATCTAATCCTTCACCTGTGACCGTGCTCGTCCCAATAATTCCTATAACTTCTTTTTCGGAGAGTTCCATCCCTTCCATAACCTTTTCAGGAGAAGAAGACATTTCTATGTCTTGTTTATTAGCAAGAAGGAGGCATGGAATATCGGGCATCTGTTCTCTAAAATGATTATAAATTTCCTTAGCTTCCTCAAATGAAGCAGGATTGACAGAATCGATAATCATAAGCGCGGCATCTGCTCCTCTTGAGAGGATTCGCCGAAGAACTTCAAATCTCTCTAATCCAGGGGTCCCAAATAAGAAAATATTGACGCCAAAGACTGCTGTGACTCCATGGTCGAGTGCTACAGTAGTACCTGATTTATCAATTGAAATAGAACTTCCATGCGAGAGCCTCCGAATGAAAGTTGACTTCCCGGAGTTGTAGGGACCAAGAACCACGATTTTGATAGGAAATACCTCCGTTGGTGGAAGTTAGTAGACTATTTTTCTATATAGTTAAGCAACTCAGCCTTCACTTAAAAGTGTCGTTTTCATATAGTGAATTCTTGTAGGTTATTTAGTGGGGGAAAAACTAATCGTTTTCAGTGCTGAAACGTGCAGAGAGTTCCTATTCCTTGCCTATCGCTGCGTAAAAATAAATATATTCAAGAAAAACAACTACAAGAAAACCTAGCGCAATCCACTCATTGTAGATGATGAATAAAATCAAACCACCCATAACTGCTAGGCCAATGAAATCAATAACCGTTACAGCAAACTCAAAAATATCCTTGAGATTGCTATATACAATAAAGAAGAAAAAGTAGCAAAAACTCCAAAGAATAACATGGAGAATATCTACGAGTTGGATACCTGCTATATCATCATATAAAATGGGTAGTGTGCTCTCAAGGTCTTCTTGTGGCCAGAGAAAGAAGACCATATCTATAAGGAAGAAGATAAGAGCGAGAGAGAATCCAAGAATCACTGTTCGAATTACGATGTCTTCCCAGATATGTTCATAAACCTTCATCATTATGCATTCATCATCCTTAACATGTAAAAGGTCAAAGAAATGTAAATGAGCCTGAATAATCCTTATTAGCTTGTTTTTAATTTGTCCTTTTAATTAATAATCGTCATGTTTAGTTTAATTTATTTTATATAGTTTAGTTTAAATTATACTATAGAATGATGAGAATGACTGCGGAGAGTCTTACTCAAGTAAGCCAATGATTCCGCCGCCCCAGACTGACTGGAAGGGAGAGTTTCAACCCTTTAATTATTTAACATCATAAACTTGAACTTAAACCACATTTAGAAATAATCAAGCATAATAAATTTCATTAAGGCTTTTTTCCGCGATAAGTTAGTTTTAGGGCGATTATTCAAAAAGCAAAAGCATTAACTTAGAATGGACTGTTCCTTTGTTTGATGATGTTCTTATTCACATTTTTCTACTTCGATAATACCATTCATGAGTTCCTTCATGGGTTTAGCCTTCTTTTTAGCACGTTTGATCGTACCTGAGACATTTGTTACAAAAAGAAGTATATTTTCTCCATTTATCTCTGTGATTGAACAAATCGCAGCTCTAACCATGTTCATGGATTTGTTTGTTGCTCTAAAAATGGTCTGTTGCAGTTCGGGGTCGTGTTCAATGAGATAAAGTCCTGTTAAAGCAGCGCCTTGTTCTCCAAAGAGGCGTAGAAGGCTCCTTGATACGCTGCTCCATAATTGTTGATCATTTAATGATTTGGGTCCAAGATATGCGACACTTAGATAACGTACTTTATCAAGAAGCTTAACAGGCAATCATTCTTCCTCCTCTTCGTCAAGAGATACTCCTGGAATTACAAAACTAGAGCCTAATTTCTTCTTATTTTCAGATATAATATATTCGGGGATAGTAGATAAGCCTTCAAGAGCTAGTTTTTCTGTAAGTGCAAATACTTCAGCAAAACAAGCCATATCTTTAGGAGCTCTCATTTCTAACAATGAATCTGCTCCAGAGCTCAAGATGATCGGGCACTTTGCTTTCTGTGCTATCTTCACCGCTCGAAAATAGCCTCGAATTAATCCTGTCCTCTCTCTATATGCATGTTTTATGAGAGGGATAAGAGGAATTTCGATCGCTTTTTGGAATTTTTTCGCTAATTTTGCCATAGAAATGTCAAATAATCTCAGAGTTTTAGTCGTTGGGAAAATAAAAGTATCAACCCGATTATCTTGAGCTGCCCATTTAGCTGTCTTGTTTTCTTCACAACAAATTGATATTATCTCATATTTGTATCGCTCTCGCCCTAACCGTTTCCGAATGGACTCGATACTGCTCCCTTGAAGCGTAAGACGACGAGAAATACGCGGTGTACCTTGCCTATTAAATTCATTGATCTTTAAGGGTGTTTCGATGACGATTTCCGAATATCCTAGGATGTTGGCTAACTTTTTAATGTTCTTGAGGTCAGCTTTTCGTCGTGCCTTGATGTTAAAATCAATATAATGCGTCATCTTGCACTCTCACTCCATCATCATTATTAGTTTTGTAAAAGATTTTTTAAAAATCGTCTGCTTTCTATAATCCTTTTTGGACCTTGGGCTTTAATTTTGATACAGATCACTACCGAGTCGAGCCCGTTGGTTAACCAAAATTCATTTTGTGCAAGTTTCTGCTTATTTAGTCGCAGATATAGTGCCAAAGACTTTTCGTCAAAACGTCTGTTGAATTCAGCTAAGATTCTATCTTTTTCTCCATGAATTAATCGTTCAAATAGGTATAAAGTCGCTTCCTGAGCGATATCTTTCTCTATCTGTAGTTTTAACCGCCAAATGGTGTTTTTATAATGCCCTACCACAGTTTCTTGGTAAATTTTTGATTCTAGTCTAGAACGAAAAGTTTGAGGAAGTAAAAGAGAAAGAGCATGTTTTACCTTACTCATTATCTCTGTTTCGTGTACATTACATTCTGCGATGAGAAAATTGACTTTGGGGAGGTTTACCTTTCGCTTATTTGGTTTTTTCATCAGGTTCCTCTACGCCTATGCGCTCGGAGAGATGGACGAATCTTTTCTGCGCCCTTACCTTTTCTTCTAAGACCTCTTGACTTTTTTCCTGCACTTGTGAGCCCGCGAAAGACTCGTCCCTTGTGTTGGGGTTCACAGATCCAGTTAATTTTTTTATCACTTTTGATGACAGGATGTACGGGATCTACAAGGATAACCTCATACCAGCGATGAACCCCGTCTTCTTCTGCAAAGTAAGAGTTGAGCACTCTCAGATTGGGAAACTTTCTTGCGACACGTTCTTCCGCAATAGCTTGTCGGTTCTTGCCTGGAGTAACAAACACACCCATTCTTTTCGGTCGTCGACCCCTTCTTGGTCTTTCTCTGTGCCTACCACCCCTTTTCACTCTTACTCGCGCCATCACATATCCTTGCTTTGCTTGATAGCCCAGTGCTCGTGCCCGATCTAAACGAGTCGGTCGTTCAATTCTTTCAACAGCTAACTCACGTCGCCACTTGATTAAACGTTCAATTCGCTGTTTCTTATAGTCCGTTGATTTCTTATTTTGCCATGTTTTTCTGATGGCCGAGTATGTGTTCATTACTACTCACTCTGGCTATTTTATTGTCTTCTGTTCCGTGGGGTGCAAGATTTTGCCATGTATTTTAAAATCCTCGCCATTTATTTCTGAAGAATATACTGTCTTTTGGCTAGAGTTTGTCATTTAGTTAGCAATATTTCGCTTACACGTTCCGCTGTAAGTTTTGCGAGTTCATCTTGAGTTTCTATCGTTTGGCTTCCTATATGAGGGGTACAAACCACATTATTCATTTCAACAAGATCTTTTCGAGGGTTTGGTTCGTCTTGAAATACGTCAAGTCCTGCCCCACCAACTTTACCTGATCGAAGTGCCTCTATGAGGTCATCTTCCATAATAATACCACCGCGTGATGTATTGATGAGGACTACTCCCTCTTTCATCTTTGAAATCATGTCAGCATTAACCATATTGCTTGTGTGCTTGTTTAAAGGCACATGGAAAGAAATTACATCAGCTTCAACAAGAACCTCATCCCTGCTGACTTGTTTTGCATCTCCTTCTGGTAGGGTGATATCAATAATGTCAAAAACTCGAACTTTCATCCCCATAGCCAGTGCTACCTTTGCTACAAGCCAACCGATCATTCCACAACCAATTAATCCCAACGTTTTATTCTTTAATAAGCGTAATTGGGGGGCTAACTGCTTTTTGGTCCATTTTTGATTTTTAATAGCAGCGTCAGCCATAGGAATTTTCCTAAAAACAGCTAACATTAATCCCACAGTTAGCTCCGCAACCGAAGCTGCATGAGCTCCTGCTGCTGTAACTACTTTAACACCAAGTTCCTCTGCTGCCTTCATATCGATATTGTCCGTCCCCACTCCACAACGGCCTATGACGATTAAATTTTTAGCTTTTGAAAGGAGTTCTCGGGTTACTTTTGTTCTAGATCTTACAATAAGTCCTTCTGTATTTTCTATTAATTCATTTAGTTCTTCAAGTGAGACATCATGCGCAATGACCGATATTTCCTTTTTTTCTAGGGTTTTAATCCCTTCTTGACTAATGGGATCCGCAACCAAGACACGAGTCATTTTTAATTTCTCCAAAATAAGATTCTATACATTAAGTCTAAGGTTTAAAAATGTCTTTTGACAAAGTGAATACGAGATCTAACTATGCCTTACAAAAAGAAAGAATTTAAAAAACGCTTTCCAGCACTTTTTAATGAACTTGAGTCAAAAGAAATGGCAGTTCCTATAGATGAGGTTCGTGAACAGACCCCTTCGACAGAAAAAGATGACGACCTTTCTACTACTGAAACAATGGAAGAAAAGGTAACGATGGATGTTGTAGAACTTGATGAATATGATTATTGGCGAGGTTATGATCCTAAAGTTGAAGATTTCATCCGCCGAGCAAAAAAAACTGAAGAAGCAATTGAAATAATAGATTATCTTCTTAAGAGAAATGAAATAACTAATGAGAAGGCCATAGAACTCAAAGAAATCCTAAAAACAAAGGGATTAGCTGCTTTTGGTCCTCATAAACGCCCTGGGTATTATTTTGAGGAAAGAATGCGTCAATCTATGAAGAAATCTATGAAAAAATCGCCGCTTTCTAAGGGATAATCTAAAGAAGATCCCGTTCTACCAGACTCAATCATCTATTCCATCTTTAAAAGAAATAACTTGACCCATATAGGCGGGATTTTATTGGCAAAACTGGTTGGTATCGTTGGAAAACCTTCCTCGGGAAAATCTACATTCTTAAATGCGGCTTGTGCCAGTGACATCGCTGAAGTTGGTGATTATCCATTTACAACTATCAATCCAAATCGTGGAGTTTCTTATGTCACTGTTCCTTGTGTTTGCAAGGAGATGAATGTCGTTTGCCAACCTCGTAACTCTAAATGTGTAGATGGGATAAGATACATCCCTGTTAATATTCTTGACGTAGCAGGTCTTGTTCCAAAGGCTCACGAAGGTCGAGGATTAGGTAATAAGTTTCTAGATGAGCTAAGAGAAGCTGATGTTCTTATCCATGTTGTCGATACGAGTGGAAGCTTAAACGCGGAAGGTGAGAATGTTGATCCTGGCTCCCATGACCCATTAAAGGATATAGAATTTTTAGAGGAAGAAATAGCTTTGTGGATGGTAGGGATTCTGCAAAAAAATTGGACACGACTCGCCCGACAAGCAGAAACGGAACGGAAGAAGATTGATGATGTTCTTGCGGATCAATTAACTGGTCTAAAAATCAGGAAACCGCAGATAAATAAAGCATTAAATCAAGTTAACTTATCTGGAAAACCTAAAGAGTGGGGAACTAAGGAACTTTATACTGTATGTTCTGAAATCCGTGCTCAATCCAAACCAATCATCATCGCTGCTAATAAAATTGATCGCCCCACTGCCGAGAATAATCTTTCTCGTTTGGAAAAGATCCGTCCGACTTTGGTCATTCCAACAAGTGCCCTAGCTGAGACTTTTCTTCAAAAATGGGAAGAAAAAGGGTATATTTCTTATGATCGTAATGAAGGAACACTTGAGATTAATGAAGATAAAATTAGTAAGGAGAAAGAGAAAGAAATCATAGTAAAAATTCAAGAAAATATTTTGAAAAAATATGGGAACACTGGAATTCAACAGCTACTTAACAAAGCATTTTTAGAAATGCTTGATATAATAGTCGTCTTTCCAGTTGCTGATGTTGGTAAATTGGCGGATAATGATGGCCGTATTCTCCCCGAAGCAATTTTAATGCCACGCGGATCAACACCCTTGAATTTAGCTGAAGAGATCCATGCTGACCTTGCTAAGAAATTTATCCATGCTACGGATGCCCGAACAAACAAACGCCTTGGAGAAACCTATGAATTGAAAGATAGAGACATAATACGAATAGTGAGTGCTGCATAATCAAGGATATGCTCGCAAGGCCTTTCTAAAACACTTAGAGAAGGTTTTTTTCCAAAGAGGGAACTATTGTATTATAAGTGAGGTTTGTATGACATAAATTCTACTACTTGGCTTAATAGAAACACATATGGTATTCAAAAACGTCTAAATCTGACAAATTATGAAATAAACTTATTTAACAAGGCAGAAAATGGTGGACCGGGCGAGCTTTGAACTCGCGACCTCCTGATTCTACAAACCAGGTGCCTCATCTGGCTTTTTGCAAGCCAGGCGCTCTACCAGGCTTCGCCAACTGCGTTACTACCGCATGTTTTGAGCTACCGGCCCATTCTATTTTTCTATGCCTTTTACAATGTTTTTTTAAGCTAATCTTTTGTTTGTTACTCAGCTCTTTTTCTTAATCAAAATCTATGTCAGCGCGTTCTTGCCATAATTCAGGTGGTTTCAACTTTTCCCGGAAGCGATACGCCTGTAAATGCCGATAAACCACACCATGAGGCACACCTTTTAGAAGAAGTCTCACTGCTTCTTTTGCACGATTTACTTCTTCAACTTCTCCAATAAAACTGATTGTATCCCCAAAAATAGCCAAGTTTGCTCCGGTGTTTTGCTCGATAATTCTCCGAGTTTTACCTCGTTCTCCAATCACTCGAGAACGTACTCGTCGATTTTGTTGTTCATTTCCTCCGAGTTCAATAATGTCCAAATAGTAATTGTCGTCTAATAAGAGAAAAGCCTTTTTTTCACTAAAACCTCGTGCCATGGCTTGCACAAGTGTTTTGGTTTTCCATGTAGAAAGAGGATCTTCTGTTTTTTCGGTGCTTCGAATAGTAACTGTTCCATCTTTACTATCCACATCAATATTGGTTTGAGTGAGATGCTCTAAGTTTTGTTTAGTCTTTCCACCTTTTCCAATGATCACCCCAATTCTTATTTTTGGAATTTTTAACCGTTCTTCCATATCTAATTGTTTTTCCATTTATTGTCCATCCTAATCAAAAAATTGTTCGGTTAAGGGGTCTAATTCTTCTCCGGTTAATTCTTGGTAGATCTGTACTATATCCGGTACATCTGCTCCTTTTATCTCAAAATAGCTTAAGATATTCTCGAGATCTCGGTAAAGAAGTTGGTTTGCCATTGGGTGACTCTTTAATACAGATTGAGAGCAGTCAATAATCCAAGGTTGCTCCAAATAAAGAATATTGTATTCACTAAGGTCTGCATGAATTAAGTCCGCTTTCTGATACATCAGACGCATCTGTTGAATTACATCTTCACATACTTCTTGAATATTTTCCAATTCGACATGACGGATCTGAGGGGCAGCAAGATTTCCAATCCCTATAAAATCCATAACCATAACATTTCGCCTTACTGCTAATGGTTCTGGCACGCGCACTCCCACTTTAAAACATTTTTTTAAGTTTTTAAATTCCTTTTCTGCCCAAATCTCCATGAATTTATGCGATTTCTTCGGAAGACGAGTAAATCGTGCATCGAGATATTGTCGTACTTTTTTAAAATCCAAGGTTTTTGTACGATAGGTTTTAATTGCTACTTGACGTCTATTTTTTGTTAACCCTAAATAAATGGTAGCTTCTTTACCAGCGGATAATACTCCTGTAACTTCGGTTAGAATTTCTCGTTCTAACAAATAAAAAAGAGCATTTGCGGTTGCAAGATCCATTGCCCCATCTACTGTCGCTAAATCCTCAGAACGTTTTTTCCGATGACGCCACCGTTCTTCCTTCTTTCTATATTCTTCTTCTAATCTTTTTGTGAGATCATCCTCACTCACTGTGGTTGCCTCTTTATGCTTAATCTCTCAGATTTCAAGCCTATCTAACCTTTTTCTTTCTCAGATATCTCTACTTTTTCTTTCGTATCTGTATTTCTATCTTTTTTCGATCTTTTTTCACGTAGCTGATCGTAATAGCGCTGAATAAGGTGAACTGTAACAACTGGCCACAAAATAAATTGTGAAAGAAATCCATAAGCTGAATAAAACGTTGCAAACAGTATCAAGATATGTATGGGACCTAATCCAAATCCTTGATTATATCCCCATATAGAGAGTTCCCAAGCGATAGCGAGACTCACAAGTGGGAAATCAACAAAAAAATGGAGTAATATAGCCACGTGAATTCCATATTCTACGAACAGATAACCAAGGAAGAGTCCTGCTAAGAAAGTCGGAATAAACTTCCACGCACCCCAACTAGGTATATGGTTAAGCCCGAAAATAAAGGCCGATATAATGATGAGGAGAATAAGGAGCATTTGCCATATTCTTGTTGTTTTACTTCTATCTTCATTGTTATCAATATGGTGTATACCAAATCCTCCCACGAAAGGTCTCCAGAGTAATGAAGCACCAAACTCCCGACGTTTCTGAGGAATCACCATAGCGCAAAAGAACGCTGGAATTCCGATCAATACAAGTCGAGAAATAATTTCTTCATAAACAGAAGCATTGAGAAGCCCGAATATCAGATCAAAAGTAGTAGGATCCAATTCAAAAGACCCCGGTACCATTTCGGTGGGCGTAATTACTCCGAAAAGAATCGCAATTCCTACTGATACAGTTGCATTTATGATTGTAAATTGAGCGATTAAGATCAATGGGGACTTTTTTCCCTCTTCAAGGTAATTGATCCAAGAGCCTACCGAAAATCCCAGATTGAAATCCTTCAGGGTGTCTTTTGATTGGTTCTTAAGAATCAGTACCGAGAGTATTATGCTTAATGCTAGAAAAATTAGATAGAAAATGAAGAAAATACCCTTAAATTGAAAAAGTCCGAATTCTTGCTCATAGTAAGGAAAAGAAAAGTTATATTCCTTGTCAGAAGAACTAAGCAGAAGTAAAATAATTGCTGGAAGGAGTGCAAGTAAGGCTAAAACTACATTAACCATAAGTATAAAGTAGCCAATGTCTACTGCTCCCTGTATAATCTTTCCACGAATTTCAGATTCTTCTTCCAGCCTTTTTAAAAGTTGTTCAAGTTCTGCTTGCTGTTCTCCTTTTGCTAATTTTTTCATCTCGGTTTTTAGTTGGTGAGGAAGAGCTTTATGACCAGTTTTTGATGATGATGTCGCTATTATTGTTTCTTCTGTCTCAATGAGTGTTTTAGTTGCACAATCGGGACATATAAGAGTTTTGGGTTCTGCAACCCATAGTTTTTCGCATTTACTACATTTTTTAATTTGCATTTGTCCTCTGCTCTCAACAGTAGCTTTTTTTTGGGTATCTTTTATTCGCTTAGACCTTTTCTTAAGGAGCTTACATTCATTAATTAGCTCTGATGTTCGTTTTAAATAATGCATTTTTGGAGATTGTAGCAGTGTCCGATCCTGTTTTTCCTCGATATCTAACGGTTCCATGGAAGGCTGAATATGTCCGCGGAGAGAAAAGAAGGATATGCTTTATATGTGCCATCCGTGATAAAACCGGGGATCCAGCCGCTTATGAACTCTATCGGAATGAACACATTCTTATTTTTCTAAATCTCTTCCCTTATCAAGTTGGGCATCTTTTAATATGTCCCAAAGCCCATTTAACTAATTTTGAAAATCTCTCATCAGGAATGGTCGAACAAATTTTTCATGCACTTCAAAACTGCATTTTATTGCTCAAAAAGACTTACGGGGAGAAAATAGGGATAAATTTAGGTTTGAATCAAGGGAAATTTGCTGGTGCTAGTCAAGAGCACTTGCATTTCCATTGCGTTCCTCGTTTCCCAGCGTCTGAATTAAATTGGATTGATGTATTAGGGACTCGAGTTTTAATCGAAACTCTTGAAGAAACTCATAAGAAACTGCTAGAGAATGTAAATAACGTTTTCTCCATCTAAAAAGGATAAAGTCTGAGAGTATGTTACTACATTAGCCTTTCTCTTTCTCCTATTCTTCAAAATATCTTAGGATATCATTTGCTATATGTTTAAAGATCTCATTAATATTTTGACCAGCTTTTGCCGAAGTTTCAAAATAAGGCATGTTATTTTGCTCCCCGTACTTCATGGCTTGTTCTTGATCGATTTGAATTTCTTCTTGAAGATCATTCTTATTGCCAACTAGAATTTTAGGAATACCTGCTCGAACATTAGGTTGTAATTCATTCAACCACTTTGGAAGAGCGGTGAAACTTTTTATATCCGTCAAATCGAATACAATCAACGCCCCGTTAGCGCCCCGATAGTATGTAGGTCTAAGTCGGCCAAAATACTCTTGACCAGCTGTGTCCACGATAATAAGCTTTACAGAAACATTTTTTTCCTCAAATTTGAAGATTTTTGTGGTAATATCAACCCCCAGCGTAGGTAAGTAACTATCACTGAATTTTCCTTCCGCAAAGCGACGTATAAGGCTGGTTTTGCCCACTCCTCCACTACCTACTGCTACCACCTTGAAAAGATACTCTGCTACCACTAACTTGCCTCCATACTGTTGTGCAGAGCAGAATTATCTGCTAATATCAATTTAACAGTGCTCCTATCTCCAAAATTGACTAATTTTGAAGCAATATCAACTTTAAGCGCAGAGAGATAACCTTCTCTGAATTTGCCTTCGGCAAAGTGGTTTATGGGGCTGGTTTTACCTACTTTTCCATTTCCTATGGTTACAATCTTAAATAAGTGCTCAGCGCTCATGAATTTCCCTCGACGGGCGAGGAAGAATCTAAATTCCTAATTTAGATAAATCTGTTAAAGATCGCTTCATCTCTGAAACAAATTCCTCTCTTTCATCCGCTGGCGCTTCTCGGAATAATTCGATGAACATAACATGCCCTTTTTCGTCTATATATATACGTGGATAGTATTCCGCTGCAGGAAATGTTCCTACTGGTAAACCTTCCATGGGTTCGAGTCTAGCCATTTCTATGTTGAAGAGTGCTTGATGTACCTTCATTACGCTAAACACTTGATCTCCAGCAATAACAATTTCACGTAACATGCCTTCAGGTTCGCCAACTTCTTTCAATTTTTCCTCAATTGCTTGAACATCTATAGGACCAACGGCTACTGTTGGTCTAGGCGTGGGTGCTGGAGTTATTTTTGGAGTGGGTTTGGCTGCGGGGGTTGCTTTCGGAGCGGCACTAACTGTCGGGGCTGCTTTGGGTGCGCTGGTAACTGTCGGGGCTGCTTTGGGTGCGCTGGTAACTGTCGGGGCTGCTTTGGGTGCGCTGGTAACTGTCGGGGCTGCTTTGGGTGCGCTGGT
>JAEOTF010000045.1 GCA_016840025.1 Candidatus Hodarchaeota archaeon | reverse complement strand
TTGGACTTCCTGTATGTTTCCATGAAGTCTGCCCTGTCACCTCAATATAATCTTCAATTATTAATTCAGCGTCATTGTTAAGCATTCCTGAGATTACAAGTAATTCTAGTGCAGATCCAGATGGACAGCACAAGAAATCGTCAGGAATTATCGATTCATCGATATCTTCATCTGCTTCAGCTGTAAGGGGATAAACAACGCCACTTGGTCCATAACCAAGCCCTGTGACTCCATAGAGTTGATCATTACACCAGATTCTCTTTATTGTCATCTGACTTTTTGTAATCGTTCCTGTTTTATCCGAACAGAGAATAGAAATTCGTCCTAAACTTTCAATTGCTCCTAAATTACGGATGATGACTCTACGTGATGCCATTGCTAATACACCAGTCAATAGCACTATTGTTGTCAGTAAAGGGATATTTATTGGCATCACTGACATGGATGTGATCACAGCGTTGACAAGCTCTTCCGCGAGCTCCATTTCATCATCCCAATTAATAAATAACCAAATCAATTGAATTAGTAGAAAAATGACAGCAGCAATCGTTAAGGCTCGTCCTAGTGTGTTTACTTTATCTCGTAGAGGTATTTCTCCTGTATTAAGTTCACTAAGTTCCGTTTGAATCTTTCCAATCTCTGTATATGGTCCAGAATTTACTACTATTGCCTGAGCAGACCCCATTTGGACGAAAGTTCCTCTATAGACCATATTTTTTCTTTCACTAATAGAAGCGTCTTCCTCTAGAACAATTTTTCCATCCTCTACTTTAGTGACAGGGACACTCTCCCCAGTAAGAGAGGCTTCATTGACTAAGAAAACATTAGACTTGATAATTCGTGCATCTGCTGCAATACGATCACCTTGGGCAAGCTGAATTATATCACCTGGCACTAGCATTTCCGTTGGTATTTCTGCAGCTTTATTATCTCGCAGTGTCTTTGTCATTGCAGGAGCAAGTTGATGGAGAGCATCAAGCTTCTTTTGTGCTCGTGATTGCTGAACTATGGCAATAGCAAAGTTTATTGCGACAACACTGAGCCACATAACAACTTGGGACCATGCATCAGGGTAAGCAATAGCTAGAACGATGAGAATACCCGTCATAACAAGGTACGTAGTAATGAGCCAGTTAAACAGCGGAGCCAAATAAACTTGCCAAATACTTCCTTTTACTTTTGGGATTTCGTTTGGTCCATATTTTTGCAGTCGGCCTTCAACTTCTGCACTACTTAGACCTTTTTCATCTGTGGAAAGCACATCAAATAACTGTGAAAGCGAAATCGCATGCCCTTGTATTTCTTCAGTAGTACTCATCCTCTCTTACGCTCCTCAGGATGATGATATCCTCATTTAACTTCTTTTTTTCATTAAAAACCTAAGGTTTATTTATTAACAAGCAAAGAGTGTTGAATCAGTATTGGTCTTATGTACTTTTTATTAACTTTGTAATCTTTTAATGAAATAAACCATTGAGACCAAATATCCATTATTGGTGACTCATACATTGTCTACTAGTCGTTCACGTGCTCTCAGGCTTCTTGTGAATGAAATATGGAGTAAACAGTATGGTAGAAGCACTACTGGTACTAGTAGTAGCGGAGAGGTTAAGCGTCGTTTGAGTTCTTCCCTCTCTGATACAACCGATGTTTTTGCGAGAGTTGATTTGGATAAATATCGAGAAATTGCAGAAGAATATCCAGAAATCGCAGATGATGACTGGAAAGTTGGAATAGTCCGCTTTGCAAGGGAACTGGGGCTCACTTTTTCTCCTGAGAACATCGTATATCTCGTTCGTGATTCTCTTCATGATTTGCCTAGTCCTGATTCTTCTTTTGAGCGAATCAAGGAGTTTATTCTTTCAGAAATGCAACCAGATGCCCCTTCTGCAACTTTAATCTATTCTCGTGTAAAAGAACAACTTACAGCCATAGAATTATTTCTCTTCTTCAAAACTCTACTATCATTGAATAAAAAAGAAACAAAAGAACTTGTTACGAGTCTCTTAGACCCAAATATGGCTGATGAGTTGCTTCGGCAGCAATATGTAGGAAGAAAAGATGTAACGATGCATTCAGGTCGTGCAGTTAGCGTACCAGATACTCCGCTGGTGGGTAGGTTTAATCCTCGTGATAGACTTATTTATGCACTTGCAAGAGACCATAGCCGCTTTTTCAAGCTTCGAATGCAACAGATTTTTCTATTCGTAGCTCTGGGTTTTGATGTCGATAAAGTGAAAACTGAAATGGCTTCACTTACGGATGATCAATTTGAAGACTACATTGACCAAGCAGTGACCCTTGTATTGGTAGAAGGATCTAGAAATAAACTCCTAACCAAAGTAAAGGAAGAATTTGTTCATATTCATCTAGCTGATATAAATAAACTCTCCTACTTTCTTAAAGATCTGAAAAAACGTCTAGAGGAAGTAGGAACACCATCCAATTTTGACAGTCAATTACGCGAGAGTATCTGGAGAAGTATCATGATTCCGATACGCGCTAAATATCATAAAACCAAGTATGAACGGGTCAATGAAGAACTTGAGCACCAAAAGAAAGATTATTTTATTCATCTTATGAGACAAATGTGGGATATGGAGGAAGATATGTTTCAAAGTTTAAAAACAGCCATCAAGGGTGAAATAGATACCTATATTGCTGGAATTCGCAAAGAACAAGAAGAACAGGCCTACCATGCGGAAGATCAACGGAAGATTGCTGGTATTCGAGGGAAACTAAGACAATATGCGTTTCATTCCCGTAAATATGTCTTAGAAATGGGGTGTGACTTTAATGACCCTGTTTCAAACTTGATTGCTCAAGGATCTATGTATCTCGGTGCTCAATTCGTCAAAAAAACAACATATGATGGATCTAAGGTTCAAGAAATCGAACAAAAAGCACGTGATGATCTATATACCCATCTCTTTGGCGAATATCAACAACTAATCAATCTTGGAAGCCTAAAGGAAGAAAAAATTTATACTGAATTTTTTGAACATGAAATCTTAAACATCGAAAGAGCAATGGGTTATCGGCTTGAACTTATGAAAAATCCAAAAACAACTACTGAGCAGATATTTGATATGACTGAAATATATTCTACTTGGATTCGTAATGCCTCATTTTTAGCCAAATATGGAGGAAATCCGCCAGAGATCCTAAAAGCAACAAAACGTGATGATATTTCAGGATTTGGGGCATATTTAATTTACTCAGCGAATGCTACCAATGTCGATGGCCTTGCTGAAGCTTTGAAAATTGCTCAGACGATTCTAGGCAGATCACGTCAGCCAATTGGTGCCGCTAAAACCTTTGACTCGACCGCATTCTTAATTTGCATGGAGTATGTTCATGATGTCAAGGCGGAAAACAGCTAAAGTCACATGGGAACATTTTGATACTGGACCTAGGGATTTTGCAGCGATAATCTTCCGTCCAGAATCCCTAGAGATATTAGGAGTAGGTATTCCTTCTCAAGAAGCCTTAGAGAGAGGTCTTGAGAAGGCTATCAGACCTCTTTTTTCACGGGCAGAAGGACTCAAATTCAAGAGTGGTCAATTCTCTTGTGTTGATCATGCTATTCCTGCTTTTATTTTTCTAAATTATACAGAAGGGGATTTAAAGGATCGATATCGTACGATACAAGAAATTACCACCTTTATTATCTCTGAAAAACGTGTTGATCAACTTTATTTAGACATCCTTCAGAATAAATTTTATGAAATTCTAAATTGGCAAAATAAACGCCAATTACCACCCAAGACGATCGAACTGACCAATGAAAAAGTCATGGAATTACTTTATGAGATAATCGTACATGAAAACCCAGCAGCTCGAGGTAAGTTGGAGACAGAAATTTTTAATTTGCCATCTTTTTCCCCCAGCTTTGCTTTTGACTTCGATATTAACATTTCCATTGAAGATAGTCGCCTTAGCACTGAACATGTAAGTATATGGGGAGCTGAAGGAAAAATTGAGCGGTACCATTTGGCAACCTGTTATCCAAATCTTCTCTCATCTGCCCGAAATATTGCAAGAGTAATTGAACGACTCTATAACCTAAACAGACTGGAAAGTCCCATTCTCCCCCAATATTTCCTTTATGAGTATAATAATAGGTTTGTAATGATTCTTAGTTATTTAGATCCTAAGAACAAAAAATGGAAAGTATTAGGCTTTGAGGAAGATGAAAGTGGTCAACCTCATATTCGCATTAAGCAAAAATCTTTGTCAGTTCCTCCTTGGAATAACTCCCCCGAAGAACATTCTCTCATATTACTGGAAAGTGAAATTATGGCAACTGATCCCAAGGGACTCTTTGATCGAATTTTGATTTTAAGCAAGAGATGATTGAGATGAGCTTCCAAGTAGGCACAACAAGTATTGGCCAAGTGGGGGTTTTTGGTTCTCAAGGCTCAGGTAAAACTCGTATCATACAAACTCTGTGTCAGTATTATGGAATGGGAGAAAGATATGCGTGGGACGAAGAAAAAGAAATGATGGGGACAACAGGCGTTCTACCTTTTGTTATTCCTCTTAAAGACGGTAAGATCACTGTAATGGACAACCCTGGGCAAGATAATCTTGATTTGATCCGTAGCGTTGTTGCTCAAGCAGGTGCAGGGTATAAAGGCTTAATAATCGTAGTTGATGATTCTGCAAGAATATTTGGTTCTGTTTCCATGTCCCACGCTGATGCTATCTCTCCCTTTGTTCGTATAGCTGAAGATCAAAAGATTCCTCTGGGAATTATCTCCAATAAAAGTGATTTCTCTGAAATGTTACGTGGAAAGGAAAATATCTATGCCATTGCTTCCGCAATTGAAGAACGTATGTTATTCATTCAACAACAAGAAAAAATTACGATACCATTTTATAACCGAGTTTATGGACAATGGCAGAACCGAGTGATTAAATCTCTAAGCGAAGCTGGATATAAATATTTAAGGTATGTTGATTTTGAGCAGGTTCTAGTGGATACTCTCGACCATGCAATGAGCGAACTTTCTCTCCCATATGCACAAAGGGAAAGTCTCACAGGCATGAATATTCGTTTATTAGCTAGGGCGTTTTCGATGGGATTCTATAGTTTACTTCTCGACAGTAGAATAGCTGATGCAGATGCTTTAGCGTTTAGAGGGATTAGCCCATCTCTTTATGTTTGCTTAAATCATCACCGCCCAACTTTTTGGGAAACAGGCATTGCTTGGAATGATATTCTTGATACATCCGAACCTTTTATGCCTCTTGACGTATTTACAACTGAGAATATTCTAGCTATTCTTTTAAAAAGAATTCTTGGAACTGAATCAATGCATGATGCTTTTGTGAAACAGTGTGAGAGCAAAACACGCTGGGAAATTGTTAGCCACGCTCGAACGAACGTTTTCGAAGAAGGTGGAAGAAAATTCGCTCAAATTTTAGAAGCTGTAGCAACTGGGATATTAGTAAATGAAGCAGAAGCAGATGAAGAGGAACTGTTTGATCTAGATGGCTTTTAGTTAGTAAACCTAGAGATAAATTAGATTGGAGTAGATCAGATGAGTAATTCAGAAGAGAATTGGAAGCAATCTGCTCCTGATTTTGGGGAAGTTGTCAATATTGTAGCTGCTAAACGCTATTTACAAGCGTTATATGCGCAAGTAAGACCCTTTTCGGCTGAAGAGGTTGTATCCTTCTATGGTAACACATTACTCATTATTCAAAAGCAGAATGAACAAAGAAATGAGAAACTTAATGCTACAGCTATCTGGGTTGAGGAGTTAAGTGCTCCAATTTTCTATAAAGTTGTAAATACAATAAAGAAACAATTTACTAAAAAATTAAAACCGAATCAGAATCTTAAAGATACCAGAAAAAGTTTATCTCTTGAAATTATACTTGATTTGGCCGATACTTCAACTATTTCCGAGATTGCTTCTTATTTTAAAGATTTAAAATCAAGGAAAAGTGGAGATATTATTAGAACAGCAGAACTGAAGGTTTTCAAATATTTTCTATCAAAGTCTATATTACCACAGCAAACAGCAGAGAGGGCTCTTAAGCGAATCCTTGAACAAATCCTCGAATATGAGGAATCAACTTCCAATTAAAGATTCTATTTGTTTAATCCAATTGAACTTCTCCTTAAGTTCCAATTCATCCCCTAATTCAAAGCTTTAGGTATTATTAGATTTTCTTTAGTAATTTGGGTAGGTCTATCATGTTATTTATCTGAATATAAGAGAGTTCGGCATTTAACGGAGTAAAAGGACTTTTTACCCATATGAAAACGACTTTAGCCGCTTTTGCCACTTCATAATCTGCATAAGAATCTCCTATATAGATTACTTCATTTGAATCTACTTTTAATTGTTTTAAAGCTAATTCTAACCCATCTGGTGCAGGTTTTTGAGCTTTAACATCATCTCCTGTAACTATCACACGGAACAAAGACTTAATACTGTTTCTTGTAAGATCTGTTAAAATTCTACATTTTGAACCCGCGGTTACCACCCCTAGCACATAATTATCATAGAGTAGAGTAAGTGTTTCTTTAACAGCTGTAAAAAGAGGTGGATTACATTTTCTGACTTCTCTTAACCAAATCACGTCAGCCTTATCCCATGCTTCTTTTGGTAACCCCATCCTCTGATAAACTTCATACCAATTAGGTGAGTAAGAATTGATGTATTGTTCTTTGGTAATTGAAATGCCAAAATGGTTGAACATGATTTCATAAACTTTGAAATGTGTAGAGAAGGAATCGAGGAGGGTTCCATCAAAATCGAATAATAATGCCTTTATCTTTTTAGATTGAAGTGGATCCAATGATGGATACATAGAATGATATTAAGAAAAATTGTGATTAAATGTTTTTCAGTTCTCTAATAGCTTTCTCTCTTTGTAAAACCACGCAAGAATCTATTGAATTTTTTTTTAAAAGAATATCATGAGCTAGTTTTTGGCATGTCTTGCTACATTCTCGACAATCTGGAAGATCAGGTAAAATTGGGCCTGCTTTTTCGATAACAAGATTAATAATTTTCTTAAAGTCGTTATTAACATCTAGTACAGGTAAAATGGGATGTTTCGGAAGATTTCCAGCTGCTTTACCTGAAATACCGATAACTAAGTTATTTTTTAAGAGTTCTTCATTTAATTCCTCTTCCGTTTTCACACATAGAATCTTAGGTACTGCATTTTTTCTAAATCCTTCCAAAATAAGGAAATCCGATGAAAAAAACCGAGAAAATTTCCAAAGATCAAGGTTTACTCCATGAAAGATCACTGTTGTTTCTTCAGGCGCGACTATTGCTACAGTTTGAGCTCCTGACTGCCAGTGTCGCCATGAATCTTTGCCTGGTGTATCAATAGAAAAATTTTCGACATGAATCTTCTTAGCTGATGCGATGTTGTATCCTTGCGTACTTAAATGCTGAATGACTCGTTCCACCAGATAGGTTTTTCCACTTTCCGAATAACCAATAACAGAAACGGCTCTCATGTAGCTCTACCTATTATTAGTTTCTTTCTTAAGATAATAAGTGATTATGGTTATTGTGAGTGAAAAAACTAAGATTCCAAAACCTGAAACCCCGCCGCCATTCCTATTCGTATTCGAGAATGGAGTCGTGGGGGTTGTGAAGTAGTAGATTACTGACCAATTAGAGAAGCCACCATTGTTATCTATAGCTCTAATTCGGATATAATAGGTGGTTTTGTATTCAATGGAAGTAATAAGATCCTGAATGGAACAAATTTCAGTATATATAGATACTATTCTAGATGAAGCAAAATTAGCATTTGTATCAATCTCAACCTCATATGTAGAAATACTCCCATCATAGTCTATATCAGGGTCAAGAGTTATCTTAATGCTCTCCAAGTTTGTAATATCTTCCATAAAATTACTTAGGTCTTGTCCGGTGACTGTTTTTTCATTGACATAAAGGATACTGGGAAGCATTGGCAATCTATTGATGTGACAAGAACCATTTTCCCATTCACTATAGTTCCCCGCGTCATCAATTGCAGAAATTCGGATATGTTTAGTTCCATATCCAATCTCTTTTCCTTCCAGTATAATAGAAGTGGCTATGGTCTTGTATACTATAGAAGAAGTGAAATTAGCTGAACCTGACACTTCTAATAAGTAATAAATAACGCTTCCATCGCTATCGGTTGAAGAAGTCCAATAAATTGAAATGTTATTTTCATGATACAACGTAGCCAGACTGATGAACTCTGGGGAGTTTGGTGGAACATTGGGATAGTTAACTATAATCTGGTGGAAGTTACTCCAATCCGAAGAAAAGCCCTCATTGTCAACACTTCTAACGCGGTAATAATATATGCCAAGTGGAAGTACAGGAATGTTTTGATTTGTTACTGTTGTATTGTAGCTTATTAGATTCAAAGTAAAGTTCATGTCTAAGGCTTGTTGTAGGTGATATCCTATAACAATTCCATCAAAATCAATAGCTTGAGTCCAATAAATCATAAATACTCTTTTTTCGTCGATATAAGAGGGAGTAGCTGTAGTAAATATTGGTTTTGAAGGTTTCATCGGCATAACTTCTACATTTTTGACTATGCTCCAGTCACTTGTGAATCCCTCATTATCTACTGCCCTCACCCTGAAATAGTATACACCATCTTCTAATATCCCAAAAGTTTGGCTGGTTGAATTTACAATAATCTCCACCGAGTTAACTGTGAATTCAGAATCTTGAGCATGTTGAAGTACGTAGCTCACAACATTTCCATCATAATCTATTGCTTCTGTCCATGATACAGTAAATGTTGTATGTCCAACTAAGTTGAAACAACTGACTATAGGTGTAGTAGGGCCTATAGGCCCACCTATGAAGATTGTAATGATTTTGCTCCATTCTCCATATGTACGGTTTTCTGTTGTTACCCATTGAACACGGAAATAATACAGCTCATTGGTAGGTGTGATATTAAATACATGGATTGTTGCATTGACATCAACGCTCTGAATATCGGTAAAATCTTCGTTCGTACTCCATTGAACGGTATAGTGATCAATAGATCCATTATCAACGATTAATTCCGACCAGCTTAAATTAAAGATTCCGTCAATATCTTTTATTGGAGGATCAATAAATTCTGGAATGATTGTTCTCTTAAAAATTGTGGAAGGACCACTCTGCCCCATTCCTTGGTTACTTGTTGCATTGAAGAAGCAAGTACTATAAGCTTGTGTTTCTATTGTCATATAACTTGATACATCAACATTTAGGGCGACCCAAGAATTATTTCTCCATATTAAGCTCCCAAAATCGAGCATTCCTCCATCAACTTCCATGACACTATAGAGAGCTTCTTGGGTATTCGTCTCATTTAGTGTTTCATTTGTTGATAGTGTGGCAGTTACGGTTATGTTAAGTTCCTGCATCTTCTCATTGTAAAAAATTATTGGTTCTGAAACAGAAATTAATGGCAATGTTTCTGAGTCATAGAATGCTTCTATCATAAGATTCCAATGAGTATCTAGACCAAAATCAAGAAGATTATGATTGTCTCCTTGATCAGGGAAAGTAATAGCGATTCCACTAGCAGAGCTAGAATAATAGCTTCCTTGATATTCATATACAATAACATCGTCCGCTGTGGCGCTGATAGTATCCAGCTGATTTTGTAGGGTTGGATGAGCAATTTCAATCTTAAGATGTCTAATAAAATCATAGAAATCAATAACATCATACAATGCACTGAATATTAGCGTTTCTGTTAATGCATTACTGATTTTATCTCTATAGACATCCATCATCTCAATAAGCGAGTCATCTAAACTTCTCAGCGCTTCAAACAGAGTAGGTAGCGCTGAACAATTTACTACAGAGAGGGTACTATAATTCTGCTGTTCTCCCTCATAAAATGCTTCAACTCCATCGACAATAGCAATAATGAATTCTTCAGGTGTAGGTGAAGTACCCTCAAAGCTAGCAAAGCTTAAATCATATGACCATCCTTCCCATTCTTCTTCTGCCTCGGAAGCAACATAATATCTCGTAAAATTGCGCATTTGCCATGCAACTTCAAATAATTGACCGAAGCAGATATCTGCACCCATAAAATCGAAGTACAAGCGCTCATTAAGGGTGTTATTAACAGTTACAAGTGCGCTATGGATTTCAGCATATGTAAGCTTATCATTATCGGTCTGATCGTAACATAGACCATCTATTCCACTCCCATGATCCCAAAAAACTAAGGCATAGTGTTCTGCTGGATAGTTTGTCAAAGTCCAGTTAACAAAATTAGTGAGGGTATTAGGATTACCCATGTTTTGCTCTCCAAGAGAAGGTCCAACTAGTGTAGAGTCTATATTTCCATCTAGAGCGTCATCAGGTATAACTTCATAATATCGAGTTCCTATCCAATTACCATTTGATGAATCGTAGTTAGGATGACGATCAAAAACAACGATTATATTCATCTCTTCTGCTAATCCGCTTTGATTTAATCCATACTCCAACTCATTGAGATCGGTAATCGCTACTTCCTCAAGATCATTATCTCCTGCCATGTAAACCATGAAAGTCCAACTTTTTGTCTGTTTAATCCCTTTCATTGGTTTTTTTGTTTTTAATTCCTTTTCTGAGATATTTTGACCTTCTATAGACCTATTATTAACTTCGCTTAATCCTTGTTTACTAATAATAGATACTAGCTGAAGGAAAAGAAAGAATAGTAAAAGCCAATTTGATTTTTTCATGATTGGAACAAGTTAACTCTTGATAGTTCTTGAAGATTGCTGAATGAACTAAGGCTGTGAACTCATCTAAGAGTTAATTCTTTCTATCACTCTTATTTTCTGGACGAAAAAATACCGGGAAGGTAAGAAAAAAGGAGAAAATGGGATAAGTCACCTGAATGGATTGAGTCTATGGATTTTATCCCTAAAAAGAATCGCAGCAGCTATGACAAATGGTGCTGCAACAGCAATAGCAATATTTTGTAAAACATCCCAGATTTTCAACGATCCTGTGAGTGTTAGAATGACTAATACATACCACAGAACAAAACCGCGAATTAGACCAATGAAAGACTCTTGTGCTTGAGTTATTAATTCACTTTTAACGACATCAGGATCCTTGGGGAAATGTCCTTCTTCTGCCTTATGAAACAGCTCCTTAATGCTTTTAATGTCACCTCGTGTGTCGATATATTGCATTATTACAATATAACAGAAACCTGAGAGAAAACCCGAGATACCAACTTCCCAGTACAGCGAAGGAATATATATGTCGGTGTATGGTATGTGATTCGTGTCCTTGGCGACTTCATAATCAAACCAAGCAATATTCTCGCCAATCCATAAAAGTAGCGTTAAGGAAGCGAAGATGATTATTATAAAGCCTAAATTAGCCAGTATTCTCTTTAAAGAGAATCCGAGATTAGCCAAATTCAGAAAATGGGTCCTAAAGAAGAATAACAGAAAGAAAAAGATGAGGAAAAAAATGACCAATATTGACAGTAAGAATGCATACTCATATAATTCCAGATCTACGCACATTATTGAAGTTGCAGCTAATATTACGAATATCGCTCCGAATACCAGACTTCCTCTCCATAAGAATGAGTCAGTAGCATTAAAATCGGTGCTTAAGGAAGTATACACCATTCTTAACAGCCCAACTAATATGAAAGCAACTAGAAAAGATCCAATCGTAAGTATCGCAATCACTATAGGGTTGGAGAAATCTATGTCTAACTGCTGAGGAAGTATCGTCATTTTAACGATTATCTGCCGAGTTGAGATATACTCTCCTTGTAATACTATCTTTAGTTGGTAGTCGTCCCCACCCCAAAATCCTGTAGTGTTTAGTAAGAATGAATATCCATCAAAGATATAATCGGTTACTGTCTCATTGCCATAAGGTGTCTCAAATGTCAACTCTTGAGTATATATTCGCCTTTCTACGTCGAAAGTCAATTTTTTCAGTGAAGCACTGACATTAAGCCCGTCTAAGAGTTTCTTTCCAAGATCCTTAGGTAAAATAGTAATCTCTAGACTATCATCTACATCCCAATTGGTCTTTAACACCTTTGATGAGTAATTATTCCCTATCTCAGCAAAACTCGCAAATTGGATAGAAGAGTAATCTTCCTCGGTAATAAACTCTATCTCCACAGAGGGAGTTGCTGTAATCACTAACTTCCCAATTAATCTTGCCTCCTCTATCTCATAGAGGCTTCTAATATTTTGATAATAATCATGTTGTGCATCTAGATAAAGATACCAAGTTCCAGGGAGAAGATCACTTGTAGAAACTTTAGTGTAGTACGATCCACCTTCTGGTGTTAATGCCATAACAACACGTTCAGTGAAGACCTCGAAATTTTCTGCAATTATCAACCCGGATACATCTTTAATCCTTTCATCCCGAATATTACGAAATTCTATATCTATTGTTATAGCATCACCTTGTTTTATTGTAGTTGTTTGATTAAATTCGCCTTCTTCTCCCCGAAATCCTACTTGCAGGTACATTTGATATAACGCTGTATTATCAATTACCATGTTTAATGAATCCCGTCCAATTACAGCTAATGATTGAAAACCCAGATCTTCGAGGTCAACAAGTGCAAGAGGTTGAATTTCGCGTGGAATCCATTCTGCCGCTTTAAAACGGCTCATAGTTTGTCCAGTACCATCAATAAGAAGAATATAACCATCATCCGTTGCGATAGCGAGTTCCGTTTCGTTGTCAGTATCAAAGTTCCCATTAAAAATGCTCAGAATTTCCGCGGTGGCTTCATCATTCCTTCTGGAATATTGGAGTGGGTTTTCTTCCTCAATTATATTATCTATTCCAGATCCATTCACTAAAAGGACAGTGGATCTTACACTAAAAGCAATATCGGGTATATCGTCTTCATCATAATTTCCGGTAAGTATCTCAACATTGGATCCTTCATTCTCTAAGTCAGGTATTGTGATATTTTTCATCTCAAGAGTTTCAGTATCAACAAAGAACAGTGTTCCTGTTTCGTTTAATGCAACAATTTCAGGAAAACCATCTCGATCAAAATCTGCTGCTATAATGGCAGTAAGTGAGCTATTTACGTTAGTGTCGACGTATAATTCACCACTATTACCATCAATTAGGTAGATTGTTCCTTCATCTCCTGCTATTGCAAGATCTTCGACCCCCTCTTCCCAAGTCAATATATGAAAGTCATTAATTTTCTCTGTTACAGCATCCTGAATACTATCCAAAACAGTTGTACCATCTACAAGGTCATAGAATAATAGTTGTTCTTGACTAGATATTGCAATACAGGGAGACTCTACTCCTGCAAAAGAACCTATGGCACCTTTAAAGTCGCTCTCATCAAGAGATACGCTTATATTACTGATTGTGTCTGTACCAGTGGAAGTTATGATAAAAATACTATCTTCACACACCAAAATGACATCATCTAAATTGTCTGCATCTAAATCTCTTCCATACATTGCAATACTATTCCCAACCGCATTAATTGATTGTGAACTAATTTCTGTTCCATTGTTAGCATCTAAGATTTTTAATGTAGTTGAATCATCCTGATATACCGCTAGAAGATTTGCCACACCATTTGTCCGTAAGGCGGTTAATACATCATATCTTTCATGACTGGACCATACAGTGTTAGTTTGTAAAGGTATTTTGTAATATTCTATACTATCTTGTGATGAAGGTATTATACCTATATTCCCCAATATATCAACTAATTCCACAACAAATAATATTTCGGTAGCTTCAGGTGAGGGGCTTCCGAACAGAACTCCTTTCCAAATACCTTTCTTTTGAGATTCACTCAAAAAAACTTCAGAAAATTCTTCATTACCGAAAGCGTCAAGCGACAAGATTTTTACAATTATCTCTGCAACACCACTCGGATCACTCGCATTTACTTCAAATTGAATGTTATCAACAGCTGTAGGTAGATATGGAGTTACTGTTACTTTGTCTACTTCGGGTTCATATAAATCTGCTCCTCTAAGTATTATATCTTCCCCTGCAATTAATGTGAACCCCGTAGTCTTATCTGTATTAATATTCGCAGCGATAACCCTGAAAGCAGGGAAAATGAAATAATTTTTGTGAAAAACAGTTCCGTTAAACTCTAAATCATGGACTATCACAGATCCATCTATTGCTGCTGTAATTAATTCAACAACTGTATCATTATCAAAATCTCCTGAATCAATACTGATTATTTCGATCCCTGGTTCATCAAATTGATATAATACTTCTCCAGATGGATTGAGAAGAGTTGCAACTCCAGTAGGGAAAGAAATTTGTGGTGTTAACCTTATTCCTCCAGCAGCTAAAATTTTTGGTTCATTGTTTCCATTAAATTGTTTGATCTTTATATCAGTAAAGTAAAAATTGGTTAAATTATCAAAAGAAGATGTAATTGTTTTATTTACAAATATTTTACCATTAGTACCGTTAATTAGGTAGATACTTCCATAACCGCCTATTACAACATCATCTATGGTGTTATTATCTAAATCTCCTACAGCAAGACTTCCTACTTCCGCTGCTGCTGTTAAATTTACTGATTGATGTAGTGTACCATCCTGTCCATCAAAGAAATACACAGTATTATTGAGGTAATGACCCATAACAATATCTTGATATTGATCCCCCGTAAAATTGCCAATTCCAATCCATATCTCCTTTCTATCTATACGATCGATAACTGAGTCGTATCCATGCGTAGCTTTGTACAAAAATGAAGAATTCTGCGCTATGTTATAAAAATTTAGCTCAGCACGGCCAGTTGTTTGATTCCAAAAAGCAACCGCAACCTCTTCCGCTGCATCACCGTCAACATTTATACCCATTACTTCATATACGTTTCTTCCATCTGGAAATAGGTTTCCGATTCCTCCATTGCTTCCATTTAATAGATCAAAATACAAAACATTATTCTCAGTTCCAACTACTAATTCAGTACTTGCATCCCCATCGAAATCAATAAAATTTATGGATCTAGCCTTAGACGTTCCTAAATTAATATTTCTGAAATAAGAAGCATTATTGCCAGAAATAACAAAGACTGAGGCTCTATTTTTAGATGCAAGTGCATATTCTTCTATGTTATCTCCGTCTATATCACTTATAGCCCATAGATTCAATTTAGAATGTGTTAATTCGTTAATCCACCTTCTTTCAAGATTAGGATGTGTTTTGTTAGTAGTGAATAATCGCATATTTTGTGCGAATTCTACTTCTTCTGATTCTGCTCCCTGTCTTCCTCCACGGTTAGTATTTAGTTCATTATTAATATCTAATTTATCTTCCTCAAACAAATTCGTCATTGTCGCCGAATTCAAGGCTAATTGGGAAGATCTAGATATCGGTTGTGATGTACAAAAACACTGAAAAAGAGTGTAAATAAGTAGAAATACAATTAAAACATGCTTTTTGAGGAGAAAAAGTTTTTTATTTACCATACATTCACACCAAAGCCTTTTTTTCATTTATTACGTAAAATAGTCGGAAGAAACTCTTTGTATTATGTAAAATCTGATAATGAAACAGGATGATGAAGGAGAAAAAAAATAACGTAATTTATTATAAATTATATCAAATTTGAAAGAATGCTATTGAAAAAAAAAATAGTTTAAGGATAGAGTTTCTCTACATTAGAAATCTTATTTCATTATCCCAAAGAATCAAGAAAAAAAAAGAAGTGATTAAATCACTTTATATGCTGATTAGATTTATTTTTCTACCCCAAGAAATGCAGAAGACCATTATCCCAGAAGAATAGGGCAACTCCTTGAATAACGTTCAAAATTCCAATAGGACCCTCTACGAGTATAAAGATTGTTAAAATGAAGTCAACAGGAGCTTCAATAAAGAAATAATAGAGAATTGTACAAAGAATGGGTATACCGATAATGATTCCTATAAGAACAAGGAAAGGAATATCGGTAGTATCAAAGAAGTTCACGGTCAAATCATCAGTATTAATCACAACATCATCAAAAACTACTATCGTTGTGATCGTAGCCGCAGAGAGTAAAATAAAGGCAAAGGCCCCTACTACGAAAGATCCAGGCATATCCCGGAAAAAATGAGCAATAAAAGCCCAGCCCAATAGTGATAGAAGCACGTAAACAGTCCAATCATTAGGGTTAACATCATCTAAAAGAATGGAAAGGTAACTAATCCAGCACGGAATCCATGCGAGCACTCCAATCACTAAAAACAGCGTATTACGTGCCCATTTATCTGAAGTTGATTCTCCACGCTTCGTAAAAAATCGAATAAATCCCGACCATATTCCTACAGCTCCAAGGGTTACCATTACAAATGGCGCTAATTCAGCAAGATCTACTAATATACTCATCTCAATTCACCACAATTATCCTCATTTTAAGATAAGAACAACCCGAGTAAAACTATTTTTTTCAAGAATAATATAATAAATGCAACAATCTCATTCTTTTTAAGTAATTCTGCTGATCAGATTAACTGTTATAATTCAAATTATTTTTCCAAAAACGTTTTTTGTAGTTCTTCCAATCCCCTTTGATTTCCCTATTAAACTCTTAAAGATCAAACATGAGCGTTTAAAATGGAGAATAGAGGTTAATTCATGAAAACTCCTAAGCGAGCCTATAGAACTAGATATGAGGTTCTCTTTCTTCCAATTGGAAGAATGATCGCGAAAACCGGTATTAAGGCAAATCAAATCACTATGTTTAGTATCCTGTTAGCAGTTGGTGGCTTCTTTTTTTATGCTAATCGGGAACCATTATTTGCACTTACTTTTTTTATTCTAGCTTCAATAGTAGATATGTTAGACGGATCTGTAGCACGGGCTACCGACACTGACTCAAAATTTGGCTCTGTTTTTGATCCCGTTGCCGATCGTTATGTGGAATTCATTTTACTCCTAGGAATGGATTTTGGTCACTATGCCCCACAAGGATGGGTGCTTTTTACTTTCTGCGGGATGTTTATGGCTAGTTATGTTAGGTCCAGAGCTGAAAGCTCTGGGGGGTTAGAAAGTTGTTCTGTAGGTATTGCTGAAAGAAAGGAAAAAATGACTTTATTGGGTATTGGCACATTTTGTGAAGTTTTGATTCTTTATGACCCCTTCAAGAATCAATGGTCAAAGATCTGGTCAGATTTTGGCCCTTTAGCTCTTGCAATTCTAATTGTAGGAGTTTTATCCCATTTATCCGCTATCCAACGTCTTAGATATACCTATATTGAAACAAATAAGAAAATTGAGTAGCAGAAGGACTTTTCACTTATTGGCTCAATCTATTTCATAGAATTTTCTTAAGATCAGACAATTCGTGTATAATTTCTCCTTGATGACCCACTTTTCTAAAGTCGATTTCCGAGAACATTGGCCCAACACATGCAATAAACGCAATATTACTTAAATATGCTCGTTCTTTATCTTTAAGCGAGTCTCCTATGAATACGAGATGTTTTGATTCTAATTCATATTTCTCTATTAAGTAATCAAAATGATGTTTCCCTTTCTCAAATCCCGGCTGGAAACCGAGTACAATATCTATTAAATCCTGCATATCAACTTTTTTGAAGTATTCTAAAATAATTGGTTGGATGGTGCTGCTTGAAATGGCTATTAGATAATTTTTTTCTTTAAGATAGAGCAGAATTTCTTTTGTGTCAGGAAAAAGAGGTTGTTTGAAGATAGTTTTAATTTTTGCATCTTCAAATAGCTCTACGACTTCTTCATTACAACTTCGATTCGGGAACAAAGTTTCTATCTGTTGGACAAAAGGCAAGCCCGTTGTTGAACGGTAAGCTGTCCTCGCCTCAGCTATCGATAAATTATAATATTTCGGTATCAAATCTAATGCATTTTGCTCAAGAACAGGCATAGTATCTGCAATTGTGCCATCAAAATCGAAAACAATTAATTCATACATGAATTTAGCTCCTGTAATTATATAGAAAAAGAAGAGAGGAAATAACGTGTTAAAAGTGAATTCAACGCGGTCTTCTTATTTTTTAGTGCTTCCTTCCTCTTCTTCCCCTTCAGGGAGTCCTGTAAAGGCATATTGAGGATATCTTCGTTCTAACCTAGTGCCCCGTCGAGTTTTTCGCTTTGAATCAATTCTATATTTACTTTCATCAAGAATTACTCGGTCTAATTTATCCATTGCTTGAGATACAGATGCTTCTGAACCCCATTCGTCCGCTGAAGTTGAAAAAGAATGACCACGATCAGCTATTAGACGTAATTGACATTTCCAACGGAACATTCCCCTCGAACTCTGATAAGGGATTTTTTTGAAACGTACATGCAATTGCCCGCTTTCTCCTAAGAAACTTCGATAACGATTGATAACCCTTGATCCTCGATCAAATGCAGCAGCTCTAACATCACTATCTGGAGCTCCTGTTACTTGTATGGTGTACTCTTCGACTTCATATTGCATAAGAATGTGAGCAATAACATCTCTAATTGTTAAAAGACCATAAATCTCTTTATCATCACCAACTAGGAAGGAAGAGACATTTTGTTCAGTCATTAGTTTGACCGCCTCCCCAATTGTAGTTTCTGGCTTTATTAATGTTAAGGGGCGTGCAACTGCACCTATAGTGATCCCGGATTGTATTCTAGTTCTATCTCCTATTACATCACCATCTGTAGATCGTGTTGCTGGTCTTAGGAGTGAACAAGCGTCATGGGTAGAGAATATGCTTGTTATCCTTTCATTTTCTGTGATTGGGATTCTACTTATTCCTTGGTTACGTAAGATAGTGATTGCTTTACTAACCGATTCATCAGAATCTAGTGATGGTGGTGTTTCCATAGCAACTTCAATGACATTTTGTGTTGCTATATCCTCTGATAATAAACTATAAGCCAGATTAACATCCTTGACGGTTCCCTTTACCTTCCCTATCTTATCAACAACAGGAATTGCTCGAGTATTTGCATCAAAGAGCCGCTCAGCAGCAATAAATAGATCTGTTTCTTCTGTAAGCTCAGGGACAGACTTTAATAATCTTGACATACTTGTTTGCGACTGTACCTTCTTGTTAATTAAGTCTCGTTCCCTTACTACTCCTGAAAGGATTCCCTTTTCGTCTGTAATTATACATACATGATAATCTTGATTAATAATCAAATTTAGTGCTTTAGGTACCGTATCATCGAGATTTAGTTGTCCAAAGTCTTTATCAATAATATTTTCAATTGTTAATTCTTTTTTTGATGACATTAGTATCACTTTCTCTTTCTTATGGTTTCTTATCCATTTTGAAGTAAATAGAATAAACTCAATATAACACCTTGAATGAATTCAGTTAAAAAATAGGCTTCCTTGTTAAGTTCCCCCCATATTTTTGACCATTGCCCTTGTTCCGCCTTTTTAATTATTTTAATGGGTGAATTTCGACTTAATAGCTGTTCTTTGTCTGCAAACTGGACAAGTTCCTCTTATTTTGAGCCATTCTCCCAAATGAGCTCGATGGGCAGGGCTTCCACAATGTTCACAACGAACAAAATCATCATCGGGTTTTATTCGCATCCTACAAACACAGCAATCCTCCGTAACTTCCGCGGGTAATGGAGTAGTAGTAGATGTAGAAACTACAGCTACTTCGCTTTGGGTTGCTGTTATTAATCGGGAAGCATCTTGAGCTCTTTGTAAGAAAGATTGACGCGCAGTTAGTGTTTTTGCCTTTTGTGCAGCATCACGATAATATTCCTCTGCAACTTGTGGCTCAGTACTTTCATATGAAAGAGCTGCTTCCGCATAGATACTTGAGGGTGTCATGTCTCCTAGTGAATCAATTAATTCTGAATATACTATTTGTGCGTGCCCTAAATCATTTTTTCGAAGGAGATCTCTTGCTGAATCAAGCATTTTCAAAATTTGTTCTAACCGTAAGATTTCTCCTCGAACTTTACTACGTTGTTGTTCAAGGGGGGTCAAATTTCGGATTAGAGCAGCAGCTGATGAAATAGTACGCCGAGTTTTTTCAAAATCACCGTCTTTAAGAGCAGTTTTAGCCATATCAAGAAATATTTCCGCTGCATCTTCCGATCGTCCTGCTGCTCTTGAATATATTTCAGCTTGATCTGGTCGTCCGTGACTTTTTAGATAAGCTGCTGCAGCAATAAGCACTGTGCGCGCTTCTTCATCAGCACCAATTGTTTTCAGAAGTTCAGCGCTTTCCATAAAAAGACGTTGGTTATAAGCATATTGTGCCAAGTTTCTAATAGCTTCATCTCGTGATGGAATTTTATGAGGGTTTTGATCAATTAGATGAACTGCACGAGGAACATAATCAACTCCCGCTTCAACTAGAACTTGAGCTGCAGTCCAGACTTTATCAATCAATAAATAAGCCGTTGAAGCATGTTGTATGTCCTTTTTCTTTCGATAATCCTCTGCTATTTGTCCTACTATTTTTTTAACTTGAGCTTGTGGTATTTGGGCTTCAAGTCGCCTCATCATCAGAATTTGTGTCGCTTCGGGGGCTTCAATAATGAGTTTTGCGGCAGTTCGTGGATTAATTCTGGCGTAAATGTCTACTGCATCGAGATAGTGTCCCCTCTGTTCTAAATTTTGAGCTTCTTTGAGTAACCGATTCTTTCGGCTTTGTAACATATAAAATATGATGATAACTGCAAGGAGAACTACGAAAAGAATCTGTACGGGCACTGCCATCTCTTA
>JAEOTF010000310.1 GCA_016840025.1 Candidatus Hodarchaeota archaeon | reverse complement strand
CGATTCCTAGCGAGGAGAGCTGTTCAGGAGGAGTTCAAAGAAACCTCATACCAGATATCAACAAAGATCCCACATAGCGAAAAAGATCGGTTAACAGTGATTGAAGAGGATCTTGATATTCGTCCAAGCATTCGGATTACCAGTCCTAGGTGCGAAATACAGAAATTCAATTGCTGAATTCTTGGTATCAATAGAAAAATCCATTCCTTATTCTTTACTCATAATCCATCCTGATTCTTTTTTTAATGGATCTTCCCGTTACACCACGTCAGCAAGTTGAAGAATGTTATGAAGTTGATAAAAATCACCTAGATAATGTCCATCTTGGTAACAAGCATCTATTAGGGTTATCATATTAATTTTCTTTATGTTTTGTTACTCTCAGGCGAGAATAATAGGTTTGAGTAATTTTAATACTTGTTTTCCAGATTTTTTTGTTTTCCAGTAAAGAAGACTCATGTGGGTAGCAGAAGGAACAGTTAAATTGGTAGCGAATTTTAAAGGGACACGGTTTGCATCAACAAGACCATCATTAGGAATAATCCCGATATGGAAAAATGGAAAATGCCGATCGATCCAGAATTTACGGAATAAGAACGGTTGCCAGACCAATGGTAACCATCCGAGCTGTCTAACCCACCTCATCCCTCTTATTGTAACCCAGTTGATGGATTCCTCAATATTTTTTGACCGTCGATTGAGTTGTTTAAGGAATTTGGAGTTTGGGACCATTTGCATAAACTGTGATCTGAATAATTGCCAGTCTTCAGATGAAACGTCATCAGGAAGTTCAAGCAGTAGATTTAGTCCTGTCATGAGAATGTCAACTGGAATATTGATGGAACGTTGTGCTAACCTAGTGCCATGATTTGGGGATCCTAATAAGAAAACATTTGTAACTAATCCATTTCTAATCCAGATACCCCCATTTTTCTCTTTTGAGAGATATTTTACCATACTACGAGTTACTAATCCACCCATAGAGTGTGCATAGATATCTAAGTTGATTTCTTCATCATATTCTTTAAGAATTGAGCATATTTGTGCAAAAAAATTGTGACATAATGTTTGATCTGTTTTTTCGCTATAGATTGGGGTTTTTAAATCGTAAGGCCGAGTAAAATTGATACCATATTTGGAACTATAATAAGAGATATTGGCTACTTTATCGTAAATCCTGTCGAAGGGTTTTTCAGTTAGTGTTGCTTCGATTTCTTTGAGCATCCCAGTCTCGCCTAGAAACCCGTGACAACATATAGCAACACGTTTTCTTGAACCTTGCATCATAGTCATAAGCGATCGTTCTCAATTGTTTAAGTCTTTCTATTCCTTAGGGAGAGACCAAACAAGTGCTTTTTTTTCTTTTGATATACTTTTGACTATTAATCCTTGTGAAGAAAGCTCTGCTAAAGCAGCTGGTACACGATCTCGACATTCAGCAATACCAAGAGTTTCTGCTTCTTCTATCAATTCCACTGTGGTAGCCTCTTTCATATCTTCCAGGAGTAAAACTATTAGTTTTTGTGCTTTCTCTTGGTCTTTTATTGACATTATTCACACCAAAAAGAAGTCATTTCTGTATGATTGTCAAGTCATTAAGTCAAAAATTTCTTTTAACGTTTCGATAAATATCTCCACTTCTTCTATAGTATTATATAAATAAAAGGAAGGCCTAAGCGTCCCTTCATTAAGATCAAGAGAATGATGATAAGCATGGGTACAGTGAAAACCAGACCGTAAGAAAATATTCTTCATGTCATCCATTAGAATAGCAACTTCATGAGGATTTATGCCCTTTAAATCAATGGCTGCAAGCGCTGTTCTAATATTAGGGTCTTCTGGTCCTAAAATGCGGACTTTATCTCCAAAAGTATCATTTATTCCTTCTAACATCGTTCGACTTAATATTCTCTCATGCGCTGCGATATTTTCCATGCCAATCGATGTTAGGTACTGAACCGCTGCCCCAGTAGCTATAGTTCCTGCATAATTTTGGAGACCAGCCTCAAATTTAGCAGGAGGGTTTAATAGTGTGATGTCATCAGGATAATGGACATCAGAAACAGTTTCACCCCCAAGAATAAGTGGTTCGATCTCTTGAAGGAGATTAT
>JAEOTF010000309.1 GCA_016840025.1 Candidatus Hodarchaeota archaeon | reverse complement strand
CTGTTGGAAAAGTGATAGGAACTCCCTTACATCTTCACTAGTAATAACGGATGGATATTTCCTGACTTTATTAAAGAACCGTCTTAACTGGATTAGATGTCCTGTTACTGTCAGATCGGATAGCTGTAAGTCTACTTTACAGAATTTACTAAAGTCACCAAGAAGCTTCTGTATAGCCTCTTCTTTTATTTTATCCCTCCGGAGCCTGTGACGGGGGTTCGAATCCCTCCCCGCCCGCCAAGAAAACATGTTGATTCTGCTGGTTTGAGCCCATTTTGGGGGAATCCTATTAGAGTCACAGTTTTGCTGACTCCAAGTGGATCCACGTGGAATGTTGGACTTGATATGTTTTGTAATGTAATCTCCATTGTTTTACCGCGCACGTCTTTTGCCTGAATGCTTAAAGGAATAGAGGTGGATATGCCCCATAATAATATATCAACATCAAGTCTTAATAGCACACGCTATTTGACGTATTTGAAATCTATATCTAAATAATTACAAATGCACTAACTACTGCGCCATTAATTTGGGTTTATTTGGCTAGTTCCTTCGGAGGTCAATAATACCTGGAAGCGCATATCTGCTGCCTCCAAGAGTTCTGGATGGTGATCGACGATAATTAATTGTGGAATTCGCCTCAGTCTCTCGAGAACAGTTACAAGTTCTTTACGTCGATTTGCATCAAGATGCGTAGTTGGTTCATCTAAAATGAGAAAATCGAGTTGACTTAATACTTCACTTAAAGCTAACAAGAAGGCGATGCTTGCAAGTACTTGCTGGCCTCCACTCAATCTATTCGCATGGCGTTTATGTCCTATTCTTGTGACTAGCAATTGATAGTCTTCAGTTAATTCGAAACTTTCAATCTCTTTTCCTCCGTAAAGTCGTTTTAGATAATCATTGGCGCTTTGCGTAATTCGTGATACATAATTTCTCCGGACGATCGGTTGAATCTCTCTAAGCGAATTTCTAATAACATAAAGGAGTTTTATCCTTTTTTCATCTAAGCATATCTCAGGTTCTATTTTTTTCAGTTTGTCCGTTGCTTCTTCAGCTTCTCTAACACGTTTCTGTTGTGGCTTTATATGATTATCATCATAGAATTCCAAGTCATTAGTGAAGTCTTGTATGGTAGTTGAAAGACTTGTGATTCTATCATTCAGTAAAAGAGCTTTTTTCATCAGTTCTTCATCTGATGTAGTTATTTCAACTTTGAATAATCGTCTTAATTCTTGTAAAAGGGATTTTTTCTTTTCTATTTTCGGATTGCTAAAACTAGATGTTTTCTCAAGGTTTTGCCGCTGTGTTGCTAGTTGTTCAATAAGAAGCGATATCTTTTCGAATTTATGCATTTGAGCAGCAATTTCTTCGAGTTTAGCCTCATACTCTTTTACTTGGTTAGTCTCATTTTCAGCCTTTGTGAGTAGATCTTCAATTTTCTCATCCAGAGTTTCTATTACTACTTGCTCTTCTTTTATATGCTTGTTCCATTGTTTTTTTGTGAGTATGCTTCCACATTTATCACATTCTATTTGTGGTTGTTCACCTTTTCCTTTTATGTAGTTATTAATACTAAATAGTTGATTAAATTTATTTAATCGCTCTTTTTTAAGGAGGTCTAGTTGAGATTTTGTTTCTATATAGTGTTCATAAGCTTGTTTACGATATTGCTTCTGCTTATTTTCCTCCGCTTTTGATGTTTCAAATTTGGATTTGATAATTTGAAGGTATTGTATAGTCTCTTTGGAGGATGTGTTTTCAATTTTGTGGGAATCATTTCGGGAAAATAATCTTCGCAGTTGTGAAAGTATGATCTTTATATGATTATTGCAGGTGGCAATAGTTTCTTCTAATGTTTGGATCTGTTTTTCAGTTTCTTGAAATTCTTGTTGGAGTTTAGAATTCTGTTTTGAAATCTTCTTTAATTTATCATATTCTCTTTTCAGATCATCTAGTCTAGATTGTCTACTTTGTCGTTCTTTTTTCAACTTATTAAGAGTATTTTTTTCATCTGATAACTTTGAAGCAACAGTTTTAAGCCCACTCTTTGTTTCTAGATTTTGATGTCTCCGCTGTTCAATCTGGTTGATAGGGCTACTTTGCCGTCCTAATGCTTGATGAGTATTTTCAAGTTGTGCGATATGAAATAGTCTATCCAAAATATTCCTCCTTTCCTGGGTTTCATCTAGAAGATCTGCAAATTTACCTTGCGCTACATGAATAACGTTATGAAACACTGATGATATGACACCGAGGTTCTCAAGGGTCGTTTGAACCGCTGTTGGTTTCCTTACGACTTCATTTGTTTCTAGGTTGGTAAAGGAACATTCATGTATTACTCGATTATTTGTTTCACGTGTAAGATTGCGATGTATTCTATAGTTTTGACCTGTTCGAGGTTCAAGATAATCAAGTATAACCTCCGCGGTATCTGAATCATCTGCAATGAGTTCGAACAGATTTATTCCAGGTGCTTCTCCGGTGAAGGCGAAATCAATAGCAAGAAGAAGATTCGTTTTCCCTGATCCTGTTGCTCCTATGATAACGTTTTTTCCATTATCAAATTCGACCTCTGTATTTTCATGTGTAGCTAGGTTATGAAGTTCGATTCGTCTAATCAATTGGTTTCCACTCGTCGATGAGACTTAACACTTGGTGAGGTGTTGGCTTTATTTTTTTACTGTAAAGATCTATAAGTTTCATTGTAATCTCAATTGGCTTTTCAGCATCTTGCCCAAGTTTTACTGTAAGATATTGATTTAAAATATCGTGAATATCAGCTTCTTTCATGATTTGAAGTTGAATCTGATTAGTGTTCAATTCTATTAGTGGATAATCGAGAAAGAGTAACTTATTTTTTAAATTAAGTATTTCTTGGATATCTATCTCGCTTCTTGACGAAGAGGGATGTAGAGTTCCTTTCAAAATGGGACGAATAATACTCGAACTGGTCAGGTTATCAGTTATTACTTGTTTTGTTGCTTCAACGACTTCGGATGCTGTCGCATTTTTAAAGGTTATTTCCAATTTTTTTATATCCCTTAATGGTAAGGTTTTAAATTGGGCTTTTACAATTTCCCCTGTAACCTCAACAATGTAGACACCATGTCCTGGTGTTTTCATTGACTCTTTTTTGATGGTTGTGCCATCATAAGTGTAGTATATGGTAGGAGCATCTGCAAAACTAGTGTATTCCGGTGAACCAGGATTATAAATCTGTAAATCTTTGTGTTCCCAATTCTTGTGATTATGTCCAAGTGCTACATAGTCTATATACCTCTGGGAGAGAAGTTTATTTATCATCTCTGTCTTAACAGCAGCACCAGTAAATTGAGGCATAGTCGATATTGATCCATGCAAAATAAGAATGCTGAAATCGTCTTTTGTCAGCATCTCTTTACTTAATTCTAGAAGCTTTTTCTCTTGCTCATGTCGATGATCACCCAAACCATATACTGAAACGTTCACTCCTGTTTTCGTTTTGAATTTATAATATGATTTATTATCTATATCAACCCGAGTAACTAAACCTAATCGTGTGTCGAGAAGTTGAAGAATATCACCTCCAGCTTTGTCAAAATATGATTCTGGTCTATCATGGGATCCAACAGTGGCGATGAATGGAATTCCCTCTTTTTTCAATCGAGGGAGCTCATGAAGTAACCTGTTCCAAGCTGCTGTAGGTGGACGTGGCCGATTAACAAGATCGCCAGCATGGATTATAAAGTCGACATGCATTTGTATGGCAATATCGATGATAGAACCAAATACATTCCCATATACTGGAATTTGAATATTTTCCCGTCGGCCAATTGCAGGCCAATTCAATCCTAAATGTGTATCGGCAATATGTAGGAATTTGAGATCGGGTTTTCCATTACTAGAAGATGTCAAAATAATTCTTTTCCTCTGTAGATTCTGTTAATGTTTGGGGTTCAGGCTCATTGATCTTATCAACCATATTAGGTGTAATCTTCACTTCCATTCTCTTTTTGTATTCTGGAAGTTCCAAAGACAGTTCTTTTGCAGTTATATGCTCCAAGCGGGTGTTAGCTAAGGATCTAATCAAGTTAAGTATTTGATTAAACTGGGAATGCTTCTTGAAGGTTTGTAAATTGGTAACGATGATCAATTTGTAACGTGCACGACTTAATGCAACATTTAAGCGATTAGCATCTAAGGTAAATCCTACTTCGTTATGAGGATTTGCACGTACCAGATCAAGAATCACAACATCTCTTTCCTGTCCTTGAAAACTGTCTACCGTCCCTATATCAGCTTGATCACTAATTCGAGAAGCTAGAAGCCTTTGCTGCTCTTTATAAGGAGTAATTAAACCTATTTGATCTGAAGTTAATCCAGCTGACCTAAGCGAGTTGATTAAAAGAGAATCAACTTCTAAATTGATACGATTTAATATACTAGACCCCCTAAATTCTTCAACACCCTCAACATCAATAATAGAGATGGTAACACCTGGATCCAGGATAGTATCCAATTGTGAATGTCCCGTAGATTTTGTAGGCCTATCAAGATGTGGCCTCTTTTCTATTATAGGTGATGAGATGAGAGCGCCATCGTAGAAACTGCGGTTGATAAGTTCACAAATCTGTTTTTGCATTCTATATTGAAGGTGGAGAGCGATTATAAGCTCCTTTGTAAGATCGTATCTTTTAATAGTGTTAATAGCAATCTCAAGTAAACTGCTTATGGGTCTATGAAGTTTAGATACAGGAGGAAGCTGTTTATCATCACCAATTATGATTGCTTTCTCAGCTTGACTTAATGCGGTGAAGGCATCCTGCATTCTTATTTGGCTTGACTCTTCAAATATCACTATATCAAATTGTCCTGCTTTAACGAGATCAAGTGAGGCGCTGCTACAGGTCGTTAGAACAGCACTTACTGTCCTCATTTTCTCAACAGCAGCTAAAGCTAAATCGGCTTCATTAGTAATTATGTTGATTAATGCGACTTGCTTTGGTCGGTCTCTTATCTTATACCAATTCCCGAATCGAACTCCAAACTTATGTCCCTGGTCGAGAAGTCGCTCTACAATATTATCAACTGCTGTGTTAGTAATTGAAACCACCAAAGCACGCTTCTTCTGATGCACTAACTGTATGAGTAATTCGACTATTACAGCGGTTTTTCCGGTTCCTGGTGGACCAAGAATTACCGAAAAATCAGGGGATCTAATTGCTAATGTTATAGCTTGACGCTGATTCTCATTAAGGTCTCCACTGAACGTAAGGTTAATTATTGACGAGGATACTGCAGGTTTGTCTATCCCTAATATGCGATTATTTAATTCACTTACTCGTCCATGGCTACGGTGAATAGTATCTATGGATTTGAGTTGACGCCGAGTCATATCTACATTATAATGATCAATTGTCAAATTCTCAGTTTGTAAACCAAGAGGAACATCACCATAAGGTGAAATGTTTAGTGAATTCTTATGGATCTTAGATACCTCCCCTGTAAAACTCGGTGTTGTTAAGGGATTACCTCCACTAACAATCACAGTATCACCAGGTAAAATATTATTTACATAATCAATCTTTGATAATTGTATACTATTTGGTTGCATATCATTGATTTTATAGTCACCATCAGAAAAGCCTAATTGAATTCTAACGTCTAAGGGTAACAATTTACTCTTCCACTTCCAGACCTGATTTAGTCCTTTTTCCTCCAAGGTTTCCATCCTCAGACGCCAAAAATACCTTCTAATATGTGCAGGTTTATTATCTTGAAAGTAGTATTGACATGCATCTTTAATATAACATATATTACAAATTTTAGGTATTTTATTCGCTGATCCCCGTGCGCTTTCATAAATTTTTTGCACAATTTCAATTCCTTGATGGAGACGTTGACGCCTTGAATCTGTCATACGAACGTAAACTATTTTATCAGGCGAAATTACCTTAATTGTGAAATCAGCGTTCGGGTAGATCTGTTCTAGAAGAAGACGATATCCACAAGCTTGAAGTTTGTTTGTCTCAGTAACTTTGGAACCTCCATAACTCTTGAATTCACGAATTTCGATATGTAATGGATCATTGTATATCCTATATTCATCAGGTACGCCTTCAAGAGGAAGATCAAGATTAATTATGTGATGACTAGTAACAATATTGTCTGGTCGTTGATATCCCAGCTGTATTTCACTTGCCAAATGATTTGAAAAACTATGAAGTCTCTGAAGAACAGCATTTCGACCCTCTTCCACACTTATCTGCGCATCAGCAAAGACCCTCCAAGAATCCTCAATTTTCTTATTCGCAACCTCCAACCATCGCTCATATATCTGATGAGCAATATCCTCCAATGGTATACTCGCATCAACGTCTTGTGTTAAGGAGGTTTCGATTCGACCGAGTTCAGCAAGAACCGAGTGAGCTACAATCCCTATTGCTAGTCCTGCGTTATTCTCACCAGATGCGCCATAAACTAATCTAAGAAGTACATTACGAGGACAAATCACTGCACTCGCAATATCTACGACATTTGGAACAAATGGTCTTCTTGGAATTGTTTTCTGTAACTTGATAAAGAGAGAGTCAATGTTTTTTGATTGCACATCTTATTACCTTTCAATAGTGATAAGAATAATTAATATTTTAAAGATGCCCATTTAAATGATGTAACTAGGAAACTTCTGCAAAAGTACGCGCGCCCTATAATATGAATGGGTGAAATACCTTCTAATTAGAATTTGTTGATGCTTATGTTATTCATTATCTAATATTTCGTTCACCATCCGATCAACTTTCAATAAATTAGGATCTTCTCGTGGATGATAGGTGAACTCGACGTTATCAAAAAGTTTCACAAGGTCTTTAGTTTTATCATGAAGACGTTTTAAATGAGGTGAATTGATTTTCCATTTTCCATTCAATTGGTTTACAACGAGGTTACTATCTGAAATACAACATATACATTTTTTAGTAACCGGTAACGCCGCTTCTAACCCATATCCTACCGCTTCATATTCAGCGACATTATTTGTGCAAATCCCGATATATTTACCTCCAGATTTAATAAAACGATTATTATGCTTTATCAAGTAAGCTATTGCAGCCTTTCCAGGATTTTCTCTAGATCCACCATCAACATACAGGAAAATCTTCTCAAAATCGCTATTTACATCGATCATTTCTTATCCAGTAATTGAAAGAGAATCTTGAAGAAAAAAATATTATGCCGGTGATTTAAGACCGACAACTTCTACAATATCTTCAAGCATTACTATGACAAATGGTTTTTTAGGGGTGAATGATCGCCAATCTTCAATTGGATCTATACCATGTACAGCAAGAAAATTATTCGATAGTTCCTCTTTTCCATCTTCCGCCATCTTTTCGATAACTCGCTCTCGTTCCTTATGATCCATCACTATTTTTAAGTTTCCTCTCAAGGTAACAAAACAATATTCACTTAGATCTGGTAAATACATCTCGATTTCCACACAAACACGATTATCTTTTTCTAATAACTTCATTTTTTTACCATAATTGGTAAAGTGAAAGTATAATTTCCCATCCATGAGCTTATATTGAAAAGGAGCTATGTATGGATACTCCTTTCCCTTAAAAGCTATTCGGCAGAGTATTTGTTCCTGAATTAGATGTTTAATCTCATTTTTTTCCATTCTCGGTAATCGAACCAGACTCAACTCTATTCCTTCTTTATCAAATAAAGGTAAATTACGATTTAAATAATGATTATCATTGGTCGAGATTCTTTATCTCTACCATACATACATCTACCGCAAATTTCCTTTTTAGACCTTTCTAGCGCACGCTAATATCATATATCAATAAATCTTATCGCCATTTATCATCTTGTTCTGTGCAGCATACCAATAGGGATCATGAGTATTTATTAACACACGCTATACAGCATATTGCAAGGCATCATTATATTTAGTTTAGTGATGCCTACTTACAAGAAAGAAGATAATTTCCATTTCTGGTTTTTATTTTATTTAGAGTTTTTATTCTCTCTTATTGAATGATATATTTGTGCCTTCTAAATTTCATTGTTCTTATAGATAACTTAAATTATCCAAAGGAATAATTTAATTCTAAAGTATTGACATCAAAAATATATACCGAGGAGATGTAATTTTGATACTGAAAAATTTTTCAGATGTAGAGGAAGAGATACCAGAAATTAGAGGAGGTTCAGGTATAAAGGTTAGATGGCTTATCGATGATGAGATTGGATTGAATTTTGCAATGAGACGATATGAACTTAAAGGTGTGATTCCACAACATAGACATTTTCACGAGCATGAAATATATTTTCTTGAAGGAAAAGGAGAAATTACTGATAATGAGGGGAAAATAAAAGAAGTGAAGAAAGGGGATTTCGTGTATGTACCTCCGAATGAAGTTCATGGGATACGAAATTTAGAGAGTTCAAAAAGTTTAATATTTTTATGTTTAGTTCCTAAGAAGCGTGGTAAACCTGAATTTGTAAATGCGTAAATTAAGTACCTATGGATAAATTGTTGCATGTAACATGGATAGGTTTCAGATGAGCTTAGAAATGATTTACTTTGAATTAAATAAATAAATTTTATATTATCACAATTCTGGTAATTTGTCTTTAAATTACATTACTTTTTTTATACCTCTTAAAATGATCAGAAAACTGATTTAAACATGAATTATATGATAATACATGAGCCTTCAAACCCCATACTTGGTTTTCGATTCAATCCAATAATAATGCTTGATCTACCAACCATCATACTAATTGCACTTATACCTATCTTCATTGTGATTGCTCTCATAATTATATTCATTATCACACGCAAGAAATCGAGAGCGATTCCCGTTATGATGCAGCCTATAGCTCCTATCCCACCTCCCCTAGCAGTTTCACCTCCTCCTTTAACACCTCCGAATGCTTGCCCCTACTGTGGCAAACCGGTCCCCCCCGCAAGGGTGTTCTGCCCTTATTGCAGCCATAAAGTAGTCTGAAAACCTATAGACTTTTTATCCTTACTGAATGATATAGCATTCACTTATATCTGAGAATCTGATCACAAATTTTCTTAATGTACTTTAATACTAGTCCTGTTTATTCTAAACGAAAGATTTTAGCTCTAAGAATATCAATCTAAACAATCAGTTTGCACATAGGAGATTATAAATAATAAGGATATATTATACATGCAACAGTGAATTGGATTTTGGTCAAGTACATTTTTGTCACTGGTGGCGTCATGTCTGGTATCGGAAAAGGAATCGTTGCTGCCTCAATCGGAAAGATTCTTCAAGTTCGAGGTAATAAAGTAACGACTATAAAAATCGATCCTTATTTAAATGTTGATGCTGGGACAATGAACCCTATTGTACACGGGGAAGTATTTGTCACAGATGACGGGGGGGAAATAGATATGGATTTAGGAACATATGAACGATTCCTGGACATTAACTTATCAAAAGAACACAATATTACTACAGGTCAAGTTTACTCCTCAGTCATAAATAAAGAAAGATATGGAATATATCTTGGGAAATGTGTTCAAATCATACCACACATCACCGAAGAGATAAAGGAACGAATAAGAAATATCGCAAGCAACGCTAAAGCTGATGTTGTTATAACAGAGATCGGTGGAACTGTTGGAGATATTGAAGGGCAACCCTTCCTTGAAGCAGCACGACAAATTCGAATTGAGGAGGGAAGAACTAATGTACTTAACGCACACGTTACTCTGGTACCATCATTGGATGTTGTAGGAGAACAAAAAACTAAACCAACACAACATAGCGTACAGGAATTAAGAAGAATCGGATTACAGCCCGATATTATCATTGCCCGCTCATCAAAACCTCTCCTTGAAGATCCAAAAAGAAAAATCGCGCTTTTCTGTAATGTTGAAGAAAAAGCTGTCTTTACTTCACCCGATATGAGATGCATATACGAATCTCCCATCATACTGGATCTGCAAGGCATGGGTGATTATTTAATGGAAATATTTGGATGGCAAAAAAGTAAACCACGATGGGGTAACTGGAAAAAAACCGTAAATAAATTCGTTAATCCTAAATACTCCATTAAAATCGCCTTATGTGGTAAATATGCCGAGTTAGCAGACTCGTATGTAAGTGTAAATGAAGCTCTCAGACATGCGGGAGCCGCAAATAACACGAAGGTTAATATAAACTGGGTTGAAACAGAAATATTCGAAGAACCTCAGAATAGAACAGATATTCTTTCAGATTATGATGGAATCCTCATACCAGGAGGATTTGGATCGAGAGGAACAGAGGGAAAAATTCAAGCAATTCAATATTCTCGGGTAAAGAATAAACCCTTCTTAGGTATCTGTCTTGGATTTCAGCTTGCTATTGTAGAATTTGCTAGAAGTCTCGGGTTAGAGGATGCGCATAGTGCTGAAATCAATCCTAAAACACCCCATCCAGTTATCGATTTAATGCCTGAACAAAAGAAAGTTACAAACAAGGGTGCGACGATGAGATTGGGTGCACATAAGATACTAGTAGAATCAGACACTTTAGCAGAACAGCTCTATAAGTCAGAGATCATTTGGGAACGACATCGTCACCGGTATGAAGTTAATCCCAATTATTTAGAGAAGTTACAGAAAGGTGGACTAACCTTCTCTGGAAAAAGCGTTGACGGTAAACGTATGGAAATCCTCGAGATCCATAATCACTACTTCTTTTTGGCTACCCAATTTCATGGAGAATTCAAATCAAGGGTTGAAAAACCATCTCCTCCCTACTATGGATTCATTAAAGCATGTATTGATAAAAAATTATCTAGAAACCAATTAAAAAATAAATAATCAGATTGGTATAATACTTTAAAGATATTTTAAGAGTTTCCATAGAGTTGAATAGCACAATTAAGAAACATAAATCAAAGCTTATAGTTGGAATTGATCCGGGATTTACCACAGGATTAGCGATACTTAACTTGAAAGGAGAATTATTATTTCTGGAAAGCCTTAAAGGTGCTGGAAAAAAGGTAATTATAAAGAAGATATCACACTATGGAGAGCCTATTCTCATATCCAGTGATGTCACTCCCACACCTAAACTAATAAGAAAGATCGCCCCTATATTTAATTCAACCATCTTCAACCCATTAAAGAATTTATCAATCACAGAGAAAAAAGATCTTGTCCGACATTACATTAAGAAAGAACAGATCATTAACCTGGATGAAATAAAACGAAGCGATATACATTCACAAGACGCATTAGCTGCAGCCTTTAAGGCGTATAAAAGATATAAAAATAAATTTGAAAAGATTGAAGAAACCATAAGAAAATGGTCTTCAGAATACACAATTCAACAGGTAAAAACTGAAGTAGTTATAGGATATACCATTAAAAACGCCCTTAGAAAAATCCTCGGAAATGAGGAAATTGAGGATAACCCACCTTCTAAACCATTTTCAAGTGTTAATCACTTGTTGCGCAAAGAGTTACAACTTCTTAGAGAACGTATCAAAAAAGATGATGTGATAATAACTAAAATAAGCCAAAAACTAGAATCTCAGAAAAAACTTACAGGAACCCTAAAAAAAGAAAATAGCAAATTAAACTCCTCCATAGAAACCCTACAAAAAAAGGAGAGTCTAAAAATCAGAGGGGAGCAAGTATATAAAAATCAGATAAAACAGATCAATTTCTTAAAAAAAAGCTTAACTGAAGCTGAATTGAAAATCGACTCATTAATATCACGATTGAAAAGAATAGAGGTTGTGAAGAAGGCGGGAGAGGCGGGTAACCTCCTATTATTAAAACCTATCAAAACCTTTTCAGAAGAAGGTATTAATAAAGCAATTTCAGAAATGGATATCAATTCAGGCGATCCAATCATCATACTTAATGCTTCAGGCGGAGGATCCACAACAGCAAATAGACTTATCAAACTTATGCCAAAATTCATCATTTATTGCACTGAAATGTCTCATCAAGCAGAAGAAACTTTTAATAAAAACAGGATAACACTCATTAACTGTTCAGAAGTTCATCTCAAGAATCTAAAAGGGATTCCTGCAATCAATAAAGATGAAGTAAATAAAATACTGCAAATAAAAAGCCAAAAGAGTAAAAAAATCCTCATTTCCAACACATAAATTATTATAAACTATGCAGAGTTGCAAACAAAGGAATATTTAAATCTTAAATCACTAGATCAAATATCCATAAGCGTTGGTGAAATAGTAATGATTTCAAACGAAATTCTAAAAGCTATAAAAGAGAGGAGAAGTATTTTACGGTTTAAAACTAAAACAATCACCGATGATGAAATAAATACTATACTTGAAGCAGCATTATGGGCGCCATCATGGGTTAATTCTCAACCCTGGAATTTCATTATCGTAAAAGATCCTGATATTAAACGGCAACTCAGCCAATCCGCTGCAACAATCCTAGGAAAAGGAATAGAGGAAGCTCCAATCATCATCGTTGTTACCACCGATACAACAAAGGATCCGCATCACTATATTGAAGATGGTGCAGCAGCATCACAGAACATTTCACTTGCAGCATATAGCCTCGGTTATGGATCATATTGGGTTGGTGTATTCGACCTTAAACAAGAGAAAAACTCATCTGAAGAGAAGATTAAAGACCTCTTAAGAATCCCCAAGACCCATAGAGTCATATCATTACTACCAATCGGTGAACCATTAGAAGTACCAATAAAACAGAGGAAAACGCTCTCAGAAGTAACTTCAACAGATCAATTCACGAAACCATAGTATTACAAGAATTAGCGCGCGCTAACCTCTAACGTAAGTTCTTAATCTTAAGATTCTG
>JAEOTF010000308.1 GCA_016840025.1 Candidatus Hodarchaeota archaeon | reverse complement strand
GTGGACGTGGTTTATGGAGATGTTGCATTTATTGGAGAAGATGGCCTCATCTTAAAAATTCAATGTGTGCCTCGCTTTAGCTACAGGAGACTCCTTAGAGGATGTTTTTTAGAACAGCCAGGAGTATTTTTAAGAAGAAAAGTAGTAGAGAAGCACAGGCTGGATAAGCAATTATATATCGCTATGGATTACGAATACTGGTTGCGGATTGGCAAAGAACACAAGTTTAAACATTTGCCTAAAATACTCGCTGCAGATCGGAATTATGCAGGCCGGAAGATAATTGCAGCACGGTCAAGATTGATTGAAGAAAGCAGCGAATTGCGGAAGAAGTATGGTCAGACTTTTGGTTTTCAATATCATGTTAATAAATTTATTGACAAAATAATCTCTGGGTTTCCTAGGAGATTAAAAGGACTCATCCGACTATTATCTCTTTCCCGGAAACAGGAATATGTCTTTAACGCAAAACTATCATTCAATTTTAAAAGTATCAAAAGACAATTACTGACAAGCTCAATCCATAATCTTATGGAATGATGTTTAATCAATTGGAAATGCGGCGATGAACAATGAGGAAATTGCCTATTCCTTGATCTTTGTCTTAGCTGTATCAGGTTTTCTACCTATACTTGTTGGATTATTACATAAAAAGCGACTAGATGTGTTTGCTCCCATTTATCCCATAACTGGTTTTTACATGCTTTTGTTTTTCTTTAAACCACTCACTTTGCTAAAAGAGGGGACTTCTTTAGAACCTAATGCATTCAACCTGGCACTTTTATACGGCGGAATCGGATTGATAAGTTTCTACATCGGATATTACTCTAGGATTGGACGATATATAGCATCAACTATCCCTGAAATACCTGGAGATTGGAATAAAAAGAGGATTATTCAGGTGATATTTCTGTTCAGTATCATAGGTATTGTTGGCTCATTCATTCATTTCAAAATAATCTATGGCACTACTCCTTTAGATGTAATAAAAGCGCCGATTTCTTATTTTTTTGCAGCTAAAGGGAAAGGAGGAGGTATCTTTGTTTATATGCAGTCTTTTATTAATTTATCCTTTTTTGTATTGCTAGCGAGTTACTTCAGTTTTAAAAGACCAGGCAAAGTGTTCCTAATTGTATATTTCTTGGCTTCTTTGAGCCTAGCCCTTTTATCAGGATTTAGAACTCCTATTATTTTTTTATTCCTAAGTATCCTTGTTTTGTGGCATTTCTATTATAAAAAGAAGGTTAGGTTAATCCATGTATCAGTCCTCATGCCAATTATCCTATTGGGACTCATAGAATTTAACTATTTTAGACACTATGGCTCATTTACCCTTTCTCCCAACTTCTACCAGGTAACAGATAGCTTGCGCCCTTTCGAGGATTTTACAAAGCTCATCGATGGGATTCCAGAAAAGATAGATTTCCAAAATGGCATTTTTTATTTAAATCGAACCATATTATGGATCCCTAGGTTCTTTTGGCATAGTAAACCAATATTATCTCCCGAAAGAGTCTATACAGAAATTTTTTATGGACCAGATTTGAAAAGCATACATACACTGACAATGCCTGGTGAGTTGTACCTAAATTTTCACGTTGCTGGAATTGTAATCGGCATGTTTCTTTTCGGATTATTTTGTAAGTGCATATATCTGTACCGCGAGAATCATCCTTCAAATCCAGGTATTAATGTAATATATGTGATTGCCTTAATGACAGCTTTAAATTCACTACGAGCGAATTTGGGAAATTTTCTTTTTTTATTTATCAGAAGTGCACTGCCTGTACTTTTTGTTGCATTTTACGCAGCAGGCACAACAAAATTGGTTAGAGCTAAAAGGAAGAAGTGATTGTAAATTGAATATTTTAATTCTTTCGCCAACCTTCCCTCTACCTCTCAACATGGGCAGCAAAATTCGCATTTATCATTTCATTAAACAGTTATCCCGAAGTAATAAAATTACGCTTGCTTCTTTAGTCCACAGCAATGAGGAAATCCACGAAAGAGATAATATGAAGCAGTATTGTTCCGATCTGTATCTAGTTCAAGCTTGCATGCCGCGCAAATTTGCCGCCTTCAAGGCATTGCTTTCAAGCAAACCCTATCGAGTTATCAAGTTTAAAAACAACAAATTTCGACAACACGTATCTCATTTATTGAAGTCTAAATATTTTGACATCATCTGGGTAAATTATCTTAATATGATGGATTATCTCGATCCCAGCTTAATTCGCAATTCGCTAATCATCCTTGACCAGCAAAATGCGGACGAGCTGATATGGCGTCGTTTTATAGAAGAGGGCAACTGGGGAATTAGAACCTTCGCGCGTCAGAATCTTTGGAAACTCCGGAAATTTCAAACTGCTATGATGAGCCATGTTGATGTTTTAATTTCTGTCTCTGAAAAAGAAGCGAATTTCATGAAAGAGAGAGTTGCTGTATCATGCTTAATATGGACTGTTCCCAATGGGGTCGATATAGAATACTTCCTACCTAAATCTCGTCCTTCTAACAAATTGAACAACAGAATTATGTTTTGCGGCTCCATGGACGTAACTATGAACATAGACGCTGTGTTGAGATTCGCACAGGCAATCTTTCCATTAGTAAAAGAAAAACTTCCTGATGTCGAATTTTGTGTTGTAGGAAGGAATCCTGATTCAAAGATATTAAATCTGTCGAATATTAACGGAATAGAGGTAACCGGGTCCGTGGAGGATATAAGACCTTATTATGAAAGGGCTAGGTTGGTAGTGGCTCCATTCCGGTACGGAGGAGGGACGAAGCTTAAGATCCTCGAAGCAATGGCAATGAGAGTTCCTTTAGTCTCTACAGAGGTAGGTTGTCAAGGAATAGAAGTCATCCCAGGCAAACATCTTTTAGTCGAGAATGGCAATGAACAGTTTGCTGAACTTGTTGTCAAATTACTGAAGGATAATAGGCTGCAGGAGACGTTATCTTCTGCTGGAAGAATTTTGGTTGAGAAAAAATATGGTTGGTCCCACATTGTAGGGGACGTCATGTATCAGCTTTCAAAACTGGTTGATACAAAGAACCAGAGAGATGAATAACAGCATATAAAGAAGCGTAATTCCAGAAACAGTCGAACCTACTTGAATCGATGCAATTCGTGCTTATGAAAGAAAAGCACAAAAAATGAGAATGCATGATTAATTTTTTCTATATTTTCTTAAATAGTCAAGGAAAAATGCAAGCATTGTGAAGATAATCAAACTCAATGTTCCAGCAATAAGGACATTAAGTCTTATTCTAGGTAAAACAGGATTAAGAGAGGTTGTTGGTTCCTTTATTAGTTGAGCATAGTCTATGTGTACTTTTTGTAATTTTAAAAGCTCAATCTCGTTCTCTATATCCTTAATCTCATTATTTAATCCCTCAATTTGTGTATTCAGCTGTTTAATCTCTTGTTCTTTTTTTTTAACAGATAGTCTCAAATTTTCCTGAGTGATTTTTTCGATACTTAATTTTTCATTCAGAATATCATAGTATCGAAGATTTTGCTGAATTTCGTTTGAATAAAGAAGAAGACTAATTGCTTCGATTTCCTCTTTTATTGTATTGAGAGCTTTTCTTTGTTGTTTCTCTATTTCATCGATTCTTTCTTTGACTGCTTTCATCTCATCGATAACATTGTTAAGCCGTTCTTCTGAAATTTTTAGCATGTTTTTGTCAGATGAACTTTCTTGTTTAATCTCAGCTATTTCTATCTTCTTTGATTGAATATCGAGCTTTTTCTTATTGATGTCATTTTCGTTAGTGGATATTTTTGTATTTATTCCCATTATTTCGACATCGATCTTTTTATCTAAATCTTTTTTCATATGGTTGAATAAAAAAGTAAGAATCGATTTAGCTTTATTAACATCTTCACTTATTATAGATATTCGAACTAACTTTGTCTCTTCAAGGTTTTCTGCCTTCAATTTTGGGAATTCTTTGATATTTATATCTAGCTCGGCAGAAATAAATTGATTATAGGATTCTTCGTTTATCTGTCCTGCAATCTGTTTGGGATCGACAGCCACAATTTCCTCAAATGTACCTTGCTCAGTTTGGGTGAAAAATTTACTCGGAAGAAATATTGTATCAATTTCCCACTTCTTAGGCAAAAAGAAGCTAATGACTGCAACCACAATAACACAAAAAAATGCAGGAATGATGATGAGCCATTTTCTTCGCCAGAGAACAAATAGGAAATCCATTAATTCAATATCATTATCATTTTTGTTCATAATTTCATCTTTATTAGCCACTAAACTATACTATTTTGTCTTAGATTTCAAGGAGAATTTTAGTGAGATGGGCGACGAAATTTTTAAACGCTGTTATTTCTAAGCTGTAATGGACATTGATGAAAAGAGAGGAAAGAAAAAAATCCCAAGACAATACTAATAAAATGTTTAAAGGACCGTTTGATCCCCCCCCGCATAACAGCCACCTACTCCTCTGGTGTCCAATTCCTGAGCTTGGAGCATAAGCTCTACCTCTCCGCGGTGTTCAGCTTCTCAGGGAATCACCTTAGAATATTAACAGAAATTTTATATGAGTAATAAGTAGTCTGTACGTAGTTCATTAGAGGATGTCTCTTTCTAATGGTGTGAAAGAGTTCCCCTTTCAGGAACAGTTTCCGTTGTTGGTGCTGGATTTAGTTTTGAAGGAAGTTCTAAATCAATCTCTTCCTTTCCAGATTAGATTATGGGCTAGTATAATTAAGCCTCCTCCATTTATAGGACACAGAAACAGGATCCCAATAATAAAGATAAACTCCCACACCAGTTCCAAAATCAATAATTAAATCGTCACGTCCATCCCCGTTAACTTCTGCTCTTGCTATGATATCCGCTGTAAAATTATGGAGTCTTGTCCACCCTGCTGTGTAGACAGTAGTATCCCAACTCCATACATACAATCCTATCCCTGTGCCAAAGTCTACTACCAACTCCTCATCTCCTCCATCTAAATCTGCGGCATTAATTGACTTTGGATTACTTGTATGGATTCTAGACCAATTATTTGGAGTATTCCACCAATAAAGTCCTGCCGATCCCCAATCAACAAAAACCTCATCATCAATTGAACCAGGATTAAGAAAGATTCCTTCCATTGGCTCTGGGAAAGGAGTATTGGGAGACATCTTTGTCCAATTGCCATAAGGCCAACCAGGAAGGTCATCCCACTTGTAGAGTCCTACGAATAAGCCGAAATCAATGATTGCGTCTGTGTCATAATTAGCAGGACCTTCTATATCAGCTGCTATCATAGCCACTGGAGAAGTTGTGTGAATTTTATACCACGCATCGTCCCAAAAGTAAAGGCCTAAAGGTCCAAAATCAATCAGAAGCTCTTCATTAGCTCCATTATCGAAGCCTGCTGCTAAAATATGTTGTGCTGTATTTGTGTTAAATCTAACCCAAACGCCCGTACTAGGATCGTACACATACAAACCATTCCCAGCACCCAAGTCAACGAGTATTTCATCATCTGGTGTTGGGTCATCATAGTTAAAAACTGTAACACTTTTTGGATTAATATTTGTAATTCTTTGCCATTTAACTTGATCAGGATCATAAAGATAGAGACCTGGAACACCAAAATCTATTACTAATTCTTCAGTTGCATCAGTATCAAAATTGCCCACAACTACAGATTCAACATCCATAGCATGCAGCTTAGTCCAAGAGTGAGTCCAAAAATCATATACATAGAGTCCCATAGAACCATAATCCACAATCACTTCATCTGTTCCATCTCCATCTATATCAGCAGCAACTATGCCCTTATAATCAAATGATGAACGCGTATAGTCAAGGCCTTGAGAAGCGGCGTGGCTAAAAGCGATGGTGAGAAATAAAAGAAAGAAGATTCCCGTTACTATTTGATGCGATTTCCTCATTTTTTTATCCTCCATTTTTTTATTCCTTTTGAATAAACTTACCAGTTTAGGATAATTACATAATAATATATCCCTGACTCTAACCTTTGTCTTTTAATCTTATCTCATATATCACCTCCTTTTTTTTATACCCGCAGCACGAACTGTCCTTTTTTGTTGATCCGGCAACGCTTCCTTTATTCTAAACAAATTAGAACATCTATTCCAATCTTATATCACAAAAAAAAATTCGATGTCAATAAAAAAAACTCTTTGAAGGCTCTAGAGTTCCCCTAGAAATTTTGAGGATCGAATAAACTCAGTTGTAATTTCTTTGTTTCCAACATTTGGTTGAAGACCTCTAAGCCCTACTGATGGGCTTTAGTGGCTGTTCCCTGGTTGCCGCCACCTTTGGAAGCAAGCAATCAAAAAAATGCACTCGTCTTATCTTCGGATAGTGCTTTTCTTTTTTCTGTGTGGGATGGAATCAGAGTCAGAAATCATTTCCCAAACATGAATTATCGGTTTGTCTCCATCCGCTCTGTTTTCGAATATGTATAATAATCCATCCTTCCTGTTGAAACAGGCGGCATTCACATGGGATTTTTGTTGAATCGTTTCGACATTGAATAGGTATGGATCGATATCCATCGAAGCATAAGGCTGGGGTTCCCAAGGCTGCTCGATTCCAACCGCAACTTGGGCCAAGTCTAATGTGTCATAGAATATTATTTGGCCCCTAAATTCATCGCTCCACCATCCTCTGTCCTCACAATCCAAACACGGACCTCCTGGAT
>JAEOTF010000546.1 GCA_016840025.1 Candidatus Hodarchaeota archaeon | reverse complement strand
GGAGACCACATCATAACCCCATTCTTTCAGGTTGTTTTCGAGAGATTTGCATGAAATGAAGTCATCTTCAGCTATTAAAATCTTCATTGTAATCTTTCTTCTTCCATAAATTGGTGCCTATCCATTCCTCTCTCATGATTTTATACAGGCAAGATACATGGTCAATCGCCTTTCTAGGTGATATCAGAGATGAGATTTCCCCCCGGGTTCTCACCCCCAAAGATGAGGGGGGATTTCTCGGGGAAAATTAAGGAAATCAACAAGTTATGAAAATCTATGTAAAATTTTTTAACAAAATCTTGGAAGTCGATGATTCCAGTATTTTCCGGTATTTTCCGAAAAAGTCTGTGGAAGGTCGTCATAAAGTCGACAAGTTTTTGAGAGAGTTTTTTGACTTTCCTGAGATTCTTTATGATAATTATACATTCATGTTTTGGGAGGAACAGATGAAGGGATATAAAACTTTATTTTTGATTCTTGTATTTTTGCCTGTTGTCATTATGTCTAGTTTTTCAGGTCAAAAAAGAGACGTTATGGAATCAGACTATTATACCTGGAATGATTGGTCTACTCTCGCCCAACTCACTTACCTGGAGGGCTTTTTATGTGGAGCGAACGCTGCTAATAAACAACTATCGGCATATGGAATGTTACTCGATGGGGACATAAAAAAGAAATATGAAAAGCTATGGGACAAAATCTCATTATTTGATGTAACAGTTGGTCAATTGAGGGATGGAATAGAAAAACTATATGAAGACTTCAGCAATAGTAGGATAAAAATAGTCGATGCAGTCTATATCGTTGATATGCAAATAAGAGGAAAAAATCCGGAATTGATTGCTGCTCAAATCCGATACTTAAAGATGCAGCCTATTGACAAGGAAGCGAAGGATGAAAGTCATAGAAAATACCTTGAGTTTTGGAATAAACACATGCGTTATCCAAATTACAAAGAATTATCCAATGGAAAATATAGCAAGGAAGATTTGTTAAAAGGGGGTTGGTATGTTGATTCAAGTAATGAAATCCATAACTTATTTTGCTATGGAGAGTATTGATTCTTAAATATGTAGCAAGGGGGGAACAATGGATGAATTAGAGCAAATTAATAGAATCTTAAAGGGATTTAAAGAAATAATTAATCGAGTCGACAGTTTGAGTGTCCAGGATAAATCTATACTAGAGCATCTGAATATAATAAAACGCTATGCGGATCAGATGATTGATACAGGAATTATGTTTAGAGAAATGTTGAAAAAAGTAGGTCTCGAGGAAATAAAAAATAGATTTGGAGATGACAGGGTTAGAAAAGATTTAAAAGTTCTCGCCAATACTTTGGGTGAATTAAATAAAAGGCTCGTAGACTGGGTAGCTATTATTGACAAGGAGACAAAGACTCTTCATTAAGAGACCGAGCATTAAAAGTCTTCCTATTCCTATACCCGGCATTTTCCTGAAAAGTCCACAAAAGAGGAGGGGAAGAATGGATATAAGAATTTCATACAATGACCCGGAAGTCCAAAAGTTTCTGAATGAACTATCTAAAGAAAAGCCCCGGGGTGCTGCAATAATGGGTTATGTATATTTGGATGATTTACTTACAAAAATTATTAAAAGAACATTGGTTGCTAATAAAGAATTTTTTGAATATGTAGAGAACAGAATGCCTGCTATTGCTAAAATATCTTTATGTTATGAGTTGGGAAAGATTAGCAAGATTGAGAAAGGTGATTTGGAGATTATTAATTCAATAAGAAATAAGTTCGCCCACAACATAAAGATGAATAGTTTTAAGAGAGAAATCATTGCAAAGAAATGTAATGATTTAGAGATAATTAAATTTTTAGGTAAAAAAACTAATTTTCCAATAGAATATCCGAGAGATAAATATCAAGTAGCAATTACGTTATATCAAATGTTTCTACGTAACGCCTTAAATAGCAGCGCCAGAATAAAAGAGCGTCAAAAACCTTGGTAAAATGTAGAATACAACGATAGGGGGAATCATGGGTGAATCAGATATCACAAAAAAGCCAAAGCCAGGTGCAGGAGATGTAGCTCACACGTCCGCAAAGGCCCTCCTTTCTCTCATTCCTCCTGTGGCAGAGTTTTTCCAATTGATTGTCGTACCCCCACTCACGAAGAGGCGTGACGAATGGATACTTTCCATCGCTGAAGAGCTAAAAAAACTTGAGAATAAAGTTGATGGATTGAAGATTGAAAATCTAGCGGAGAACAATACCTTCATTTCATCCTTTATGTATGCATATCAAGTGGCAATAAGGAATCATCAGGAAGAAAAGCTGGAAGCCTTAAAAAATGCGGTTTTGAATTCTGCATCTCCTAGTACACTCGAAGAGGATTTACAACATATGTTTTTGAATTTTATTGATGAATTTACACCAAGGCATTTGAGGATTTTGAAATTTCTTGATAATCCAGGAAAATGGGTAGAATTAAATAAAATTGGGCTACCCGATTGGTTTAAGGCAAGCCCTATGCAAGTTTTTTATAAGGCTTTTCCGGATATGGAAAATCAAAGGCTATTGGTAGAACAGATGTTAGACACTTTAGAGTTGAAAGGCTTGCATGAAGATAAAGGTCTTCACGACCAAATGCAAAAGTATGCTTATTTAAGAGTTACTCATACAACAGATTTAGGGACGCAATTCCTTCAATTCATTACTAATCCGCCTGAGTAATAGGAAGTTTATAAATTTTATCAATCAGAGGGGGATAAAATGCCTACGGAACCAATTGCGGAATTTGTTTCTAAGCCTGATCATCCAGGGCTAGAATTAATTCTTGAACAATTTTCAGCGAAAATTAACGAAGCGGTTAATTTTGGATCTCATGTTTTTAAGTGGACTGCAGAGATAACTACTGGTGGGGATGAAAATATGCCCTTATTTCTCTCATACAGACATATTTTTGAATTACTAGATTCCATCTCTTATCTTGTAAAAGGCTGTTATATTGATCCTTGTAAAATATTGTTGAGGGCCATTCTTGAATCAGTTTTAGGAATAGAATATATACTTGAAAGACATACAAAAAAGAGGGCTATGGATTTTATGGTCTGGTATGCTCATCAGCGACTCAAAACTTATAAACAATTGGATCCTTCAACCCAATTAGGAATGGAATTTAGGAAATTAATAGAATCTGATAAAGTTGTTGGCGAGATGAAAATACCGGAATTCCCTCAGCTTAAAAAGGCAATTACTAATTTGGATAATTTGCTAAAAAGACCAGAGTATGCTGAATCTGAAGCCGAATATAAACGATTGAAAAAGTTAAAGAAAAAAGGAAAAGGAAGGATCAAATATTGGTATTCTCAGCATGGCGGGCCAAAAAATTTGAAAGAATTAGCTGACCATGTTGGATTATCTGGGTTATATGTGTTTCTCTATCGATCTTGGTCTGGATACGTTCATGGAACAGACATCATCGCAGGAAGAGTTTCACGTGGACAAAATGGAAGAGCTGAGATCTGGGCAATAAGATCTCCGAAAGATGCAGAATTGGTGACCTTTTTTACCTTATCTTTTGCAATTCATTCCATTCGTAAGT
>JAEOTF010000307.1 GCA_016840025.1 Candidatus Hodarchaeota archaeon | reverse complement strand
CAAGATCTCCTCGGGCAATCATAATTGCATCGGATACTTCGAGAATTTCATCGAAATTATCGAGAGCTTCGGGATGCTCAATTTTACTAATAATGGGGAAATTGATATCTTTCTCGAAGAAGAGCTGCTTAACTTTCATAACGTCTTGTATCCGACGAACAAAGGAAATTGCGAAGAAATCTGTTTTTAATTCCATACCAAACTGGATATCTGCAATGTCTTTCTCAGTAGGGGCATACAATGATAGTTTAGTAGAAGAACAATTTATTCCCTTCTTACTTGAAAGAAGACCACCTGCTTCTACCTCACATTTAATGTCTGTGCTTGTATTTTCTCGTACTTTTAAACGAATAATCCCATCAGCAATATGGATAATATCCCCAGAGCTAACTTCCGAGGGGAGTTTCGCATAGTTCACACCTACACGCTTGCTTTCCTCGTTTCCTACAACATCTTCATTAGTGATAATTAATTCATCACCAATATTCAAATTGAAAGGTTCGGTCACAGGCCCTGTGCGGATTTTAGGGCCACAAAGGTCAATTAGAATTGCAACATTGGGTGCAACCTGTCTAATTCTTTCAAAAACTTCTTTATGTTGCTCATGTGTTCCATGAGAGAAATTTAATCGTGTTACATCCATACCCGCACTAACAAGTTGCTTTAATGATTTTTCATCTTGTGAAGCTGGTCCAATCGTGCAAACAATTTTTGTAGCTTTCATTCTCCATCCTTATTCCCTAAAAAAGGGTTCTAAAAAAACGTATCGTAGGATGTCATTCTATCTAAGAATATTAAAAAAATAGACTAAAGAATTAATAATTAGATATTAAGAGAAAATAACCCTCTGGTTAGTAGATTATAGCATATCTGTTGCAACATCATATCGTAGAATGTGGAGTCTAATGAAAATATTAATTTTTACAGAAGGAACAATTTTAATGCATGGAACTGCTAAAGGACTTTCGCGAGAAGAGATTGTAAAACAAAGCCTAGACAGAAAGAATTTAGCATTGTATGATATAACTTTTTATCATTAATATCAACAATTATCGACAATTACTGATAACTTTTGTAACCTAGGCTTTTAGAGAAATCGTTTACGGATTCAAGGAGTGTTTGGACTCGTTTACGGATGTCATGAAGATCTGTGGCAGAAAAAACATTCTCAATCAAAATCATGCCGACAAAAAGGAGCAGAGACGCAATAAGGATACCAATAGCTTAAAAGACCTACATTTCAGTTAGAATACTCTCTCTCCATCAGAGCTTTTTAAACCAAATTCATAGACATTATATAGTGGGACTTCTATGGCTTTGTGCAATACTTCTCAACAAATTCAGGGTGTAACATCTGAAACTTTAGAAGTCTTTGCCAAAGTCAATAACAAAGGACAAACAACGATTCCCAAACAAATACGAGAAGAAAATGCGATTCAAAAGAGCATGCAAGTATTTCTTTCTTTGAACAAAGACAAACAACAACTCCACTTACATCTCACCCCTCCTAAGACTGGTAAGACCAAAGCTATCAAACTCTCGAAGACCTATCGCTTTACTATTCCGAAAGAACTACGAGAACAACTGCAACTGTCAGGAAGAATAATTCTATTCAATACAAGTGAAAATCAAGGAATTATGATTGAGAAAGCCCCCTATCAACTTGTTACAAGAGCAGAACGGCTATGGATCGCACCGAACAAGACATTAGGTCATCTCTGTTATCTAGCCAAAAATTTGTATAATGAAGCGACCTATATCATTCGCCAGGAATATTTCAAGACAAAACAATGGCTACGATACGATGAGCTAAATAGGTTACTGAAAAACTCTCCTAACTATCGTAATCTGCCAATCCAGTCCTCACAACAGCTACTTCGTCACGTAGATTCAGTATGGGATTCCTATTTTAAAGCGCACAAGGATTGGCAGGGGAGTCCGCAAAAATACACCGGAGAACCCCGTCTACCGAGGTACAAAGCTAAGAACGGACAAACGCTTCTAATCTTTACCAACCAACAAGTGAGATATAAAAACGGAGTCTTTAAACTCCCCGAAGCCCTAGGTCTGGAAGTCAAAACCCGGTTATCTTTTCATACTCAATTTCTAGGGGCACGAATTGTGCCAAAAGGCACAGGGTATATTTTAGAAGTCCTTTATGCTAAACAGATACCGATTATTCCTAATACCGACCCTAAAAGGATTGTTGGCACGGATGTCGGATTAGACAATCTGATAACTAATGTGAACAATATTGGCGAACGACCAATTATTGTCAAAGGCGGTATTGTCAAATCTATTAACCAATACTTCAACAAAGAACTCGCACGAATTCAAAGCATGTATGACAAGCAAAATATCAAGACTGGTAAAAAGAAAAAGAAATTAATTGATATTAGAGATCGCAAACTCTATGATCTTTTCCACAAGATCAGCCGAATGTATATTGACTGGTGTATTGAAAACAAAATAGACATGATCATTATTGGCAGGAACAAAGGCTGGAAGCAGAAGATCAACCTCGGTAAAAAGACCAATCAACAATTTGTGTCTATTCCCTTCTACCGGTTTCTACAAATGCTAGAGTATAAAGCCGAAGATGCAGGAATCAGAGTGGTTTTTACCCGCGAAGACTACACCAGCAAATGTAGTTTCTTAGATCAAGAGCCAGTTAAGAAACACCATATATACAAAGGCAAACGAATCCATAGAGGACTATTTAGATCTTTTAATGGCACATTGGTAAATAGTGATGTCAATGGTGGATACAACATAATCGTTCACGTAATCCCGAAGGCGTTTCATTTCGATGATTGTACCAACGGGATAGAGGATGTGTGGTTACATCCTGTCAGGTGGAGATTAGATTGGCAACGGGGTAATCGAATGACACCTAACAAAAAAGAAACAGAGAATAGCAGAAGTGACAGAAGTTGATAATTTTTGTTTACATTTGTTTATATTCGATGATGTTTCGATAACCTGATTGGAAGAATTATGTACCAATTGGCAACTCACCCAAGAAAATCCGTTTATGGGCGGAACAGGGCGCCACAACCCTTTATCTAACTTCAAGGGCAACACAATCAGAGATTAATGCAATACAAATAGTTCTTAAACAATATGGCTATCCCGGCGGCGCCTTGTTTTTTCGAAAATCGGGAGAGGGCTATAAGGATATTGTTGAGAGAGAAATGCCAGATATTTTAATTGAGGATAATTGTGAAAGTATAGGGGGAAAGGACAAAATGATTTATTACCACATCGCCCACGAATTACAGATCAAAATAAGATTGATTGAGATAAAAGAGTTTGGCGGAATTAACCACCTCCCTGATACCTTAAATGAATTGATCTAATCCCTTCCTATCAAAAGCCTCTCTTCTACCTTCTTTTTTAGACTCAGGGCACACTGCTATCTATGAGAATGTAGAGTTCCCAACATCAAAGTTCCTAAATGATAAACTTAATATATAGTGTTGCAGAATAATGTAAGTATCAAGATAAACCAGAATGGAGGTAGTTTTTTGCATAAAAGCAAAATATATTCCATAGCAAACCTTTGTGTTTTTTGCGTATTTATTATGTTAATTCTTGGAGATGGGACAGCTCCAGTCTCTAAAGCAAGTTTCTCGAACGAAATGGGCTTAACTGATTTTCGAACCTTCCTTATACTATAAAAAAGGCAGAAAAATCACAATCAAAAGTTTTTACTCAGGATTCTACTTATGAAAACCTCTCGGGTCTTCTCTTGGAGAATCTAGTGGTGACACAGAACCTCACTATTCAGAATTGTTCCAACGTTATCTTACGAAACATCACCACCGTTCACTTGGTTCGTATCAGAGGGTCGAGTAACATTCGAGTAGACAAATGCGTCTTTTCAATCAATGCTACCATTCCAAATTACTCGGAACGCTTGCAGATCAATGATTCTAAAGATATTACAATTTTTTCTAACAGATTCTCTGGCTATTCGAAGTTTGGAGGAGTTGAGATTGATCATAGTTCGAATGTTGAAGTGCGTGATAACCGTCTCGGGGCCCTTAATTACGGTTTTAGTGTGGGAAACTCTACGAACCTGCTGTTCGACAACAATACGATAAGCGGTTGTCTTACAGGTTTAGGCGCTCGACAATGCACCAACATAACACTCCAAAACAACTTGTTCGACCATTCTCGGTCTAGTTGCATTTCTCTCATGGAAGTAAATCAATGCTGGATCAGCAATAACAATTTTACTTGGAATCTTGGCTTCCTTCTCGAAATATTTGATGGAGCTGAGGATGTGCTGTTCAATAACAACACCATAGTCGGAGCAGACAGGGGGTTCTCTGTTTATCTTTGGTTTAAGGAAACGCTTTCTCTGAAAAATATTGAGATTAAAAATAATGATTTTAAGCAATCAGATGTCGATCAGTTGTTTCTTGTTTCTCCATTCAAAATGTCGGAAATTCTCGGTGAAGACAAGCTCTACATTCATGATAACTATTTAAACGGGAAAAGATTCAACGGGCTCCCATTGACCGATACTTCCCAAGATAACGTGTACGGATTAGCGGTGTTCGAACTCATCGTAATCCTTATTCTCTTAGGGATTATTAGACTCCTAAAATCACAATCCACTCGTATCAGAAAGATTTAGTCCTTTCCTACCAAAAGAATCTCCTCTACCTTCTGTTGTTGGGCTCAGATTTTACTGATGTCTTTGTCTATATAAAGCTACCAACACTTTGTTATAATCGCTTTATTTAATAATAAAATAATACTTCTTAGAGATTCACTAAAATGAAGTACCAAAAATCTTTGTTTCAATATTATAAAAGCTCAAACAATGAATATTTAACTCAAAAAAGGTTTAGAGACGTACCTTTTCCACAAACGAGGTACCAAGGTAGTAAACTGAAATTAATTCACTGGTTCTTTCCAGTTTTCAGTCAAATAAAATTCAATACAGTATTAGATGCCTTTGGTGGATCTGCTGCTGTTAGTCACATGTTTAAAAGAATGGGTAAAAAAGTAACCTATAATGATTATTTGAGGTTTAATTGGTATATTGGTAAAGCATTAATTGAGAATAGCTCAATAGTACTTGACTTAAGCACTGCTACTAAAGTATTTGAACCAAACAATAATGCTGCATATCAAACCATAATTCAGGACACCTTCCAGGATATTTATTATACTAATACAGAGAATAAAACTCTTGATATCGCCGTACAGAACATTATAAAATTAGAAAATGAATTTAAGAAAGCCTTGGCTTTTTTTGCTTTATTTCAAGCTTGTATTCAAAAAAGACCATTTAATCTCTTTCATAGAAAGAATCTATATATTCGTTTTAAGAGCGTTAAGCGGAGTTTTGGCAATAAAAAAACTTGGGATGCTCCTTTTAATGAATTATTTATAAGAGCCCTGAAAGAAGCCAATAAAAGTGTTTTTGATAATGGACAAAAAAATGTGGCATTAAATCATTCAGTTTTTGAGCTTGAAATACCTGATGAAGGATATGATCTTGTGTATCTTGACCCTCCATATATCTCTCAAAAAGGAGTAGGTGTGGACTATCGAGATTTCTACCATTTCCTAGAAGGAATTTGTTGTTATGAAGATTGGAAAAATAAGATAGATTATAAATCAAAACATAGACGATTAATATTAGAAAAAAATCCTTGGACTGCCCCAAATCAGATTCTTAAAGCTTTTGAAAAGTCAATAAGCAAATTTCAAGACTCGAATATTGCCATTTCTTACAGAAGTCCAGGTATACCATCATTAGAATCTATAAAAGACACTGTATTATCCTATATGAATGAAATTGTAATTAAAAAAATAGATTATAAATATGTACTTACATCTAAGGGCAGAAAAATTAATGAAATACTAATAATCGCTACAAAATGAAGAATTTAAACTTAATGCTTTGTATTAAAGTGCTAGGCGCGTAGAGCGTGTAAAAAATGGATTTTTTGAATGATTTTCTCAATTGCTATTTTATTATTGCTTGTGATTTGATTATTTAGCATTTGAATAAGGTCATTAGAATTGATGTAAATAAGAACTTTAGTGAAATTGTTGTTTTTGTGAATTTCATCATTGTAGTCACTAAGGGAAATCGTTTTCATTTTATTTGCATCGAAGTATGCTTCAACTCGTGACTCCCCGTGTAAGAGCCAAAAAAATGCTCTTTTATTTGAGCTTATAGATGGGTGGATTTTATAATCTTTGTAATCAAGCGCAGACTCAGATCACTTAAAGTCTATGACATCTACGACCTTATTTTCAACAAGAATAACAAGATCGGGCTGAACATAGTGAAATTCTGATGATTGTGGTGTATCGATACGTGTTTTGGTACCCAGTATTTGTCAGAAAGGAGATAATTCGCAATTGAATAACAAATGTCTTCCCACTCATTCCACGGCGTTTCAATGCAAGGTGGTCGTGCTTTGATTCCATAATGTTTAAACCAAGCATGAACCGCAGCTTGGCTCACATTAAATCTTTCTGCAATTTTTAGAGATGAAATGCCTTTTTTATAGTAAAGCTCCATAAGCAAGGTTTTAGAAGGTCGAATGAGTTGCCTTTTTCGTGTTTTAATTTTATAGTAGTTAAACCATCTGAATACAGTCGTTAATGATACACTGTATTTATCTGCAATCTGCTGCAGCGTCTTTTCTTGTTTATGATAGAGCTCCACAAGTACCGCTCTCGAAGGTCGAGGAAGATATTGTTTTCGTAACGGTATTTCATAATGCTTGAACCATTTGGAGACTGTAGTGCGACAGACATTGTAGTAATCTCCAATCTGTTTTAATGTCCTTTCTTGTTTATGATAGTGCTCTACAAGTTCCATTTTCGGAGGACGATCAGTTGGATGAGGTAATTGAATTCTATAGAAACTAAACCAACTGTATATTGTACTTAAAGCAACGCCGTATTTATCTGCAATCTGCTGCAGTGTCCTTTCTTGTTTATTATAAAGCTCCAGAAATGCCGCTCTTGGAGGACGAATAAAGGTTTGGCGTAACTGCATCTTATTGTATCTAAACCACCGATATACCGTAGTAATATGAACACCGTATTTATCTGCTATCTGTTGTAAGCTCATTCCTTGATTTTCATAAAGTTTTATAAGAACGTTTTTTGAGGGACGAGACGTACGACGAGATGGAATTTTGTAGTATTTAAACCAATTAAATACAGTAGCTCTGCTAACGCCAAATTCTTCTGCAATTTCTTTGATTAATAATTTCTTTTCGTGGTAAAGTTCAACAAGTGTTTTATTCGGAGGACGTAAGCTTTTATTTCTATTATTTTCCTTTGATGCCAATTACTTTCATCTCCATAACATCCACCGAAATCATACAATAATATCTGAATAAATACTTAAAAATCTTTAGAAGAGGTAAGTGAAAGTGAAATAGATACCATTTAGATCTTCTATATTGAATATGTCACTTTTATTTTGCTAATCTGTCACATACCCAGTTATTAGTTATTCTTTTTTCTTTATAAAGATGGCTTCCATTCGAATTCTATTTTGGTGCCCAACAAGTAAAAAATTTGTAGTTTTTTATTGAATTTTAGCTAAACGTCTAAATAAACTGAGTTCTAGCTTTCAAAAAACTAAGGTCCCATCTCGATTGCGGTTAAATTGTGGTATATAGTAGTTCCGCATAAATTGCATTTTGTTGTAGCGGTTTCGTGACCACATTTAGCACAGAGGATTTTATAATCTTGCTGCTCTTTTGATTTTACCATGTTATTTCACTTTTACCAATATAGAGAGTGGTCCAATGAACCTACCCCCCATGATGGGTATGAGGAGGTGGGATCATTGGTGATGAGGCTGCTCATTTCTCTAAGTCACACGATCCATCGTAAATGCTTGAACTTTTAAGTTCCCAAAACAAGAATGACCTCTATTGCTCATTATAATTTCACTAGAAAAGGGAAATTAAAAGACAAAAAGTATTTTTAGTTAAGTCTTTTCCATTCAGTGATGATTCTATCTATATAGGGGGTACCCAACAGCATTCCTGTCTTTGTTTTGAGAACATAAAGAGTTAATTGACGTAATACTCTAGCCGATGCTTCACTATAATGTTCATAATAACCTAAGGGAATAACAACTGAATTGATAGTCAAGACGGCATGGAAGCTGTTATCACTGAAACGAACAGCACCAATTATACTCGTTCCATTATTTTCTTTGATGGCTAAGTAGTAAATAAGATCATCGGGTAGAGTTGCGTCTTCAATCATATAATATCCACAATAAAGAGTAGGAAGATTGCCTATTTATCCTAATAAACTATGCTAAATCGCAGAGTTTCCTCAAACCCATTAAATAATAAGAATGGTTGATAATTTAATAAGAGGTTTTACTTAATCGCGATCTCTAATATTCTACTAAAGGAAGAAGAGTTTTTTTCCTCAGTATCCAAACATCCATCACCATCCCCAATTCTTCTTCCTTTTTTTTCAATAATATCATTGACCTGTCATAATCTTGGAGGAGATTTCTGATCTATTTTTTTAAATGGTCAGGCATCAGGTTATTTTCATTTACTAAGAATTCGATAGCATCCGAAAAGGTATATGCTGGCTCATTGCTTTCAATTTTGACTCGTTCAAGGATTCTATGTGCTTTTGGATTTAATAGGATCGTTTTCGGTTTTGTCGCTTGTGGTACCAGCAAAGTCTCGTCCTTTGGTGTCTTTATTTTGATCCGATGCCTTTCTTCATCAAACTCCTGTAATGATTCTTTTAGTCTCCCCGATCTGTTTTTTGCTATTCTTTTATCCATTTGAACTATCGCATCGCCATATGACTTTGTACTCAATTTAAATTTAGCCCATCGTAGTAATTCCCATGCTCTACTGGATATTTTTATGTTTTGCGCTTTTTGGGGCAAAATTGACCCTCTTTAGAACCATACAAATTAAAATATGTTTCAAGGCTATTTAAGGTTTTTCATGTAGTACGTATATTTCGTAACCTTTATATACAGTGTTAGTACGTAGGTTTCATAAGTTACATATGAATGAAAAAACGACAAAAAAAGTGATGAAAAATGTCTGGTGACTTTGAAGATTTAGATTTGGAAATGGAAGAAGAACAAACTCCAATAAAATCCAAAACTCCTACTCAAGCTAAAACCCCTGTAACAAGTGGGTCTGGTGCCCGTAAGAATATCTTCTTCAAATCAACAATTGGTCCCGAAAGAACGGAGAAGCTTGCTGTAGGTGAAAACACTCCAGTCGGCGATGTGAAAGATACACTTTCAAACATCTTTGCTTTGAGCCCTGATGACTTTCACCTTAGCCATGCTGGTCGTACGATGGATGAAGGGGCTAAAATCGGCGATTATGGAGTCGGTAGCGGCGACGAAATCCTAATGATCCCCCATTCGACTGCAGGTTAGCTTTTAGCCGTTTTCTTCTCTCTTCCTTTTTTTTAAGTCTGGCAGAATTAACAATAGTTAATATAGAGGCCATTATGAATGACTTCCTCACACTCGATCTCAAGGAATGATTGCCACATGTCAGAAAATGAAGATTTTGAAGACTATGATCTTGAAATTGAAGAAGAAGAGGAAGTAATTGAGTCTAAAAAACCTGTCAAATCAAAATTTCCTAAAGGTTCACAAATAAAACTCGTTTTTCGCTCTACCATTGGTCCTAGTGAAAAATTGGAAGAACTAACTGTTGATGCCGATTTGGCTGTCTCGGAACTGAAAACAACTCTCGGGAATGTCATTGGACTTGACCCTGAAGGCTTTCATTTATCTATTGCTGGTCGAACCCTAGACGCCGATGATATCCTCTCCAATTATGAGATTGAAGACGGTCAAGAGGTATTGATTATCCCCGTTTCCACAGCTGGATGAATCAGAAATATGAACTCTAAAAATGTCTCTAATTTTGCATCAAAGTTTCTAACCAATGATGAAAAACGCCTATTCGACAGACAACTACGTTTACCTGGGTGGAATCAAGAACTTTTAAAGAGAAGCAAAGTTTTGATCGCGGGAGTAGGAGGATTAGGCGTTGAAGTTGCAAAAAATTTAGCTATGGTCGGAATTGGTCATTTAATATTAGTAGATATGGATACAATTGAATATTCCAATATGAATCGCCAATTTTTGTTTGTTGGTGCCTCTGAAGGTGCCTCTAAAGCAGAAGTAGCTGCGAAAAAGCTTCGTGAGATAAATCCATTTATTCGAATTGAAGCTTACAACACAATGTTGCAAGATATCCCACCTTATGTGTATCAAGATTGCGACATATATGTAGCAGGCTTGGATTCAATTGAAGCTCGTGCTGAATTAAACCGACGAGCTGTTCATAATCGTAAGCCATTAATTGATGCAGGCACTGCTGCCTATAATGGCCATATTTATACCGTATTTCCATTACAAAATGCTTGCTTAGAATGTGATCCGTTAAGAGACCGCGAACAGGACGATTTGGGCGCTTGTACCCTCGTTGGAGAGCCCCGTCGTCCTTCTCATTGTATTTTGAAGGGTCAATTATATTTCGAGGAAAAATATGAACGATCGGCTAATATTCTTAATTCTGAGGAAATTAAAGAAGTCCAAAATTACGCAAATAAACTGTTAGAGAAATATTTCCCATCATCACAGCCTTTTACCGCAGATCAGATCGTTCACCTTATCGAATTTCATGAACCTACTGTTATAACCATTAATTGCGTAATGGCTTCCTTACAAAGCCAAGAAACGGTGAAAATTCTTCATCATATTAATAATCCTGGACACAAAACACTTGGGAATTTACAATTAAATTATATGATTTATAATGGTCTTACATGTAAATTTTATGAGATTGAAAAACCTGTAAATCCCAGTTGTTCACTATGTGGTGCGGATAGAACCCCACTGTATAAAATTCGTGTTAAACCCAGATACTCTCTACAAAAAATAATTTCAAAAGTAGTGAAGGAGAAAAACCTCGTTATTGACCCCGAATTCCCCCCTACCATCTTTAGAATTGATTCTTCAGAAGTAACAGAGATCGATTTCGGTCAAACTATATCCAAAGCTGGTCTTCGATCTTTCGAAACAATTCTTGTAACTGGATTCGATGAAGATAAGCAATTTTATCTTCAAATCCAACTGGAGGTCTAGCAGATGTCTATTCGGATGAAAAGAATTACTAATGATTATAACGAACTCAAAAAATTGTACAAGAAAAGAATTATTAAACAGTTGAAAGCCTTCCCTGGCAAAAAAAAGTCTGTACAACATCTAGCAATATTGTTAGAAGGGCCTAAAGAGACACCTTACGAAAAAGGGAAGTTTAGACTTGAGATAAAATTTCGTTCTAACTATCCTTATTCCCCTCCATTCGTTAGACTGCATACGCCAATCTGGCACCCGAATTTCTGGCCAAAACCCAATGAGTATATAGGTAAGCGAAATATTTGTCTTGCTCTAGTTGACCCTGAATTAAAAGGAAGACCTGATGGATGGAGCCCTTCAAAAAATATCACGACTGTTATTTATTCGATCTTAGCAATGTTTAATATTGATGAAGCCTATACAAATCCTCATGATGTTTTTAATAAGAAGGCTGCTGTAGAATACATCAAAAACAGGAAAAAATTCAAGAAAAAAGCGCGTGAGATCACTAAAAAATACGCCAAAGAAAAATGGTAAAAAATAAGCTGCTAACCTGAATATAACATGGAATTGAAAAGTATGTCAAAAAAAGGGGAATCAAAAATCAAAAAAGGCCCTTTTGAGGATCTACTAAAAGAGTTTTCTTTACACTTTGATCCTAAGGATGGGAGTTTTACGATTACAGTCCCCTCTCTTACTTCAATTAAGCTGGACAACATCCTTAGAACATCAGCCAAAAATAATCCCGTTTCTATAACCCAAATCAAAAATGATCCCACTAATGAGTCTAAGAAGCTTTCCAACTCTGAAAAATCCCTTAAATCCAAGAATCAAGATACTGATAAAACTGAAAAGACATTGGACGGTTTCGGGGATGAATATTATGATATTAACTTGAAAGATTCTGAGAAGTTAGGTGATTCAGATATTCCAACTGACTCTACTGATTTAGAAATAGATGCTGAGCCTGTTAGGGTGAAAATTCATCTCAAAGCATATCTTAAATTAGCATTACACGCCAAAAAGTATGCAAACCCCAAAATAAAACGGAAAAAATGGGTTGAGGTTATTGGTCTTCTAGTAGGTAACATTGAGAACCAAGATACCCCTCTGGCTCGTATAGTGATTACAGATGCGTATCCAGTAGGCCATGGTACCAGTATTAATGCGCAAATCCAGAATCCCCAAAGCTTGGTCCGTGTTTATAAATCTAAAGAACCCGGTACCCAAATTGTCGGTTGGTATCATAGTCATCCCTCATATGGATTTTTCATGTCAGACACCGATTATCACACCCAAGTCCGATATCAACGTCTTGCTCGAACCAATTCACAGGTAACGGCTCCTATCGCTCTTGTTATTGACCCAACAAGAATTTCATCGCGTTCTTATGGCTTTAAGATCTTCAGACTTAAAGGAAATCTAAAAAAATGGGAAGAACCCCCCTTTGAGGTCCTCAATTGCCCTGTGGACAGCGTTCCAGGAATATTAGCCGCAACCCTTCCTCTAAGTGAAGGTAAAGCTATGTTTTTAGAATATGATTATGAAAATGATGGGTAAGAAATGAAAGGGACAATAAATGGTCGAAAGGAATGTATATATCAGTATATTCATAGCTGGAACGGTGTTCGCAGTCCTGACTATGCTAACCGACCACGGTCTTGAAACGGCTCTTACCATCGGATACTTTACTATACTCGCAGTTTTAGGTATAAAATTAATCGATGAATGGCTTTATTACCGCCAATATCGGGCTCCCCCTGCTTCTGCTACTTTTCTTCTCTTATTAACATCCCTAGCTCTGTTAGGTTCCCTCATTTCTGCTATCGCTACTCTTGGTGATTCCCCATTACTTCAAACATTCTTTCTCGAATCAACACTAGATCTTATTAGCTTTGGAAACTATTTTCTGTTCCTAAATCTGTTTGGATTGATTTTTGTTCTTCCTTTCTATATCCTTCTTCTTCTACTACTCCGAAGATATTATTCTGGCCGATATTCTGGCATTTTCATAGCTCGTAAAAGATATCCAATTGCTGCAGTGATTATTTTTAATGCTATTCTATTTTTGCTGCTGGGTTTCTTTTGGACGCAAACAAGAGAGGTTGAGATTAGTTCTTTGGTGTTTTTTATAGCCAGTTCATTAATTCTGATCCAACATTATGTGTTTCCTGTAGTTATAGTTTCCCTTAGACCCGTTCGATCTCGTCCGTCGAGAACTTCACGTCCTTCCTCTCGTGGTCTATCGCGAACCACTTCTAGAGAGCGCAGGCCTACTCTCTCTCAACGTACATCTGCTCGTAGATCTTCTCCTACGACCACCCGGCGCTCTTCAACAACCCCTACACAAAGGCGTTCTCCTACAACTGCTCAACGAAGCCCCTCTTCTGCTTCGAGAAGACCTTCCTTAACTACTTCACGAGGATCAGTTTCATCCCCTCAAAGAAGAAGTCAAGGTGACATTAATGTAGTACCTGGAATGGCAATTGAACAATCTAGGCCTTCTCGTCGCGTTAAACAACTTAGTCCTGCCATTATCGAACGCATTACACCTGTTGGTCGACATCTCACACAAGATGATTTTCGTTGTATCTTTTGTTATGAGTTTCCAACAGAATCAAATCGTAAGGTAGTTATATGTCCTCATTGCCGCTATCCGGCCCATGAGTTGGAATTTCGAAAGTGGAAAGAGGTCAGTAAATTCTGTAGTCGTTGTAATAAACCCATAACCGATGAAAAGATGATTAGAGTATCTGGAAATTCATACAAAAGAATAATCAAAGAACATACTGAAAAAAGGAATTGAGGTAAAGCAATGGCTTCTCGTCATACTATTGCGTGGTTCATCCTGTTGGCTGGGCTGTCAGCGGCGATTTTTTTCTTCCTCCGCGAAGAGGATGAAGTCGCCGTAATGACTGCCTTTCTCGCTTTTTACGGTACCGTCACCTTCCTCTACTTCATGCGGATGTTTCATTATGCCCAGTACAAGGCCACCCTCAACGAGGTCTATTTCTTTTCCCTTGCCAATATTATACCCCTGCTCGTCCTCGGTGCGGCTCCGTTTATCCCGCTCGGTGATGAAAGTGTACTCACCTTCGATATTGCAATCCAGCAACGTTCCTCTACCGAGGAACTGATCCTCAGCGTCACCTTCTTGTCGATGCTAGCGTTTCCCTATTTAGCGATCTCCACGGCCCTGCTGATTCGCAGTTTTACCCGCTATCAGTTTATTCGGCTGACTTCCCAATCATCCAAAGGGCCTTCCGCCGAATGGACCGCAATTTTCACGTTTTTCATCTTCGGCTCGTTATTTCTTTACGTCGGCTTGTTTGCGTCCGATCTCCTGGGGGTTCTTTACGGTTTATTCTATCTATTCTCTGGCATCGGATTTTTATTAGGCCGATAGTTCCAATCGCTTTCGCCTTGTTTAAATATGCCCTAAATAGTGTTTATTGTTTTGTTTCACTGAATTCATAAATTAAAGACTGTTCTTGAAGTTTTTTTGCTTTTCTTCTCAAATAGCTACATCTATAAAATTGGAACTTTTTCTATTAGTTTGGTTGTTGAGTCCTTGGTAAGACGGAAAATCAAAAAGAAAACTCCAGATGACAAGATTAAACACAAGACTCCAGCCAGTCAGATTAGAGCTAAGACCCCAGCTAGTAAAAGTGAAGAGGAAAAGCCTCGGGAGTCTCAAGAAAAGCGTGAATCATTCATCCTTCCTCCACCCAGACGTACAACTAAATCAAGAATTTCTAAATCGGAGATTCATCTGCCTACTGGTCTAGGATTACGTGATTCAACAGATTCTAAAATAAATATTCCTCCACCTGTTGATTCACAAAAGAAACAACTACCTGATTCGTCTAAAAAACCTAAAAAATCTAGATTGAAGCATAGAAAAGAAAAATTTTCGAGTGTTTCTCCACCCAAAAGCTCTATTAAGCCTAAAAATCAATTAACGACTCTCAGCAGTAAAGGCACTGTGGAAAAGGGCGTACGTAAAAAAACTCCTAAAGATAAGCTCCCACCGAAAGAAATTGTCAGTAAGGCGCCTGCTAAGAGTCGGCTTCCCCCATCCACAAAGGGAATAGGTAAAGATAAGGGAAGAAAGGCGGTCAATCAAAAAGTACCCAAGGACATACGCAGTAAAACGCCTGCTAAGAGTCGGCTTCCCCCTCCCACAAAGGGAATAGGTAAAGATAAACGGAAGAAAAGTAAAGGTCAAACCCTACCTCCGAAAATTATCAGTAAGACCCCTTCTTCTATAAAAAAGAAAAAACCGCCACCTACGATTGATGATTCTACCCCTAAAACTCGGATCAAAAAGAAAAAACCACGTTAAAGTAGATCTTCTTCTTTAATGCTCATTAATAGTCTTAAAGTTCAAATATATGCTATTTTAGTTAAAACTTCCCCTTAGCTGTAACATGGGACTTTTTTTATCTGTTATAAATTACAGTGTAATTTTTATAAATGCAATTAATTACAAGACTAGACACAAATTACAATTATATAAAGATACAATCAAATGCTGATAATCATGGCCACTATTCAACATCCTAATGCCCCGAGCATTTCGTCTATAGTACGCAAACATCTAGACTCAAATCCCTCTCTAGTTCACAGTTTACAACGAAATGAAAGAAGTCAAAAAGATGTAGCCAAAGAGTTAGTCTCTGTACTGCGTGAGCGATATTTACAAGAAAATTCCTACCGAGAGGAGATAGAAAAAAAAGGATGGCCCAAAGAAGGGGCTGTAGCTGTTGCAATCACACGTTATCTCAAAGATCTTAGGCAGAATAAGGTTAGAGGTTTTCGTACTGCCGAGATTGCACGAATGATTTCACAAGGGAGCACAGAGATTGAAGACGGCATCTCATGCGTTCACATTGATCCCAATGATTGTGATCTCAATCTTCTGTTAGGAGATATTTATAAGGGGATTGAAAAGCAGTCTTTTCTCTACGCGAGTCTTGATCCGACAGGAGTCGTGATTTATTCGCGTAAACGAGAAAATTCGACAATGGACTCATTGCTTGAAAAGCATGCCTGTGAAAGACGCGTGCTTCGCCCAAACTTAAGTATGTTACGACTTATTTTACCATTAGAAGCAAGGATGAGGCCTGGAATTCTTGCTCACGTCTCAAGCATACTCGCAGATCGCGCAATCTCTATTTATGACGTTTTAAATATAGAAGGAAGTTATCTAACGATTGCTTTCTTGCTTGATGAGAAAGATGCAGACGCGGGTAGGAAAATCCTTATGGGTGTAATCCGAGGAAATTAAGAAATTTCCTTTTAACTTTCCTTAATTAAGGAGTTATTGCTGTTAATACTTCTTCAAAATCCTCTCCTGAGGAAATAATACATGGAACTGTTAATTCATTCCTCGATAAGGACCCATGAGAGCCTCGTAATGCTAAACCCAATTTAATCATCGTTTCATTGGGTTTCGCTGAGATTCTCGCTTCTCCTTCCTGACCAAACAAGAAACCCCACTCTCCAAAGCGTGATTTTAATATACTTTCATTCTCATCAATAACTAAACCCAAGAGCGATTTAAGTTGGTCCCAAGGAGCTATCAATCCTCTATCCGCCTCTAATGCTTTCCCTATGATTTCCTCGGAATTTTCTAATTTTGCACCATAAAAATGGAGAAGACGCCCACTCTTACCTATCATTTTTACTGCTTTCCATATTTTTGATTTAGATGCCTTCGACAAATTCACAATTTTCTTTGGATCGACCGCTACCTGTCCGTGGTCAGCAGTCAAGGTAATCGCGCATTCGGAGAGCAATTTTTCTTGTTTTAATCTATTAAAAAGCCATTTTAAGGTCTCCATAAAATGAAGTAAGAAACGACGGAAGGGTTCACTTTGTGGACCAAAACTATGTGAAATTGCATCAAGTTGTCCCAAATAGAGATTAAAGAAAAGACATTGATTCTTTTTAGATTTTGCAACATTTACAACAATTTCACATTGTTCAATTAGATCAAACACTCCAAGATAGTGTTCAGAAGAAGCATCTCCTTTGAAAAAATAAGCTAATCCTGTTCCTTCAAACCCTTTATGAATAGTGTCAATTTTAATTGTATCATTTGGAAGGTAATGATAGATTGGATTATTAGATAGAATCCATTTTTTTACACGTACACCAATATTGGGTAATATGTTCCGCTGTCCTCTTACAGGTGTTCCTTGAACTAAGGTATCGACAAGGGAGCCAATCTCACGAAAGTAAATGCGATGTCCTACAATACCATGCTCACTAGGAAGCAATCCCGTATGATAACTAGTGAGACATGTAGATGTAATAGTAGGAAAGACGGAAGAAATAGGGAATGCCTTAGTTCCATCAAGTAAAGAGCAAAAAGGATTTACGAAGGGATCATTACGGTCAAGTTGTTCTAACCCGAGTGAATCTACAAGGAAATTTATGACAATTCTCTTTTGACCAATCTCGTTTATATGCTTAGAAAACATATTTTCCTCTGGAACATCGCCTCCTAGAATTGCCACAGCGCTTGGAATAACTTTACAAATCGATTGTGAATAGTTGGGTTTAAAAAAATCATAGTTTGTATTAAAAGGTGCTAATTCTAGGTTTTTCATAAAAGAGAGAAGAAATCTCTTGTTTTTATAATAACTCCCCTTAACAATTCATCAAAAATCAAAAGTCATAACCAAATATGGGCTTCCAGATTTTTAAAAAATCAAAGTTTACAGTTCTCAAATAACCCTACTTCTCCCCAAACTTTAATTTTTGCATAACCATTATAATTCAAAAAGTTTTCTTCATTACAGAGGAAATTACTGCTTTGTATTCAAGTCGTCTGATCTACAGTCTACTAAATGTCTTTAAAGAAGCTAAAATCATTCCACTAATCCAAACGAAATATTAACACTCGGCTTCAATGTCATCGAGTATCAATAATTCAATTCTTTGATCCATAAATCAGTATACATCTTCCCATTTCTCCCCAAGTATTTCTCTAACTATCACTTCCAGTATACGTACTGTCTTTCTTACATTCATATAAGGCCAAACTCTTTCATCTGTAATCAGCATGTAGTCTGCTAGGGAGATAAGTGTCCCTACCCCAAAAGAAATTTCCTTTAGATCTCGCGCAATAAAATTTTCCCAATTTTTCAGGGCAGCATCTTCATGCCCTTTTGATCCCTCTTTCTTTACTGCAGCTTGTCTATCAGGATTATCTAAACGTTGAAAACGAGTTTTACGTGAGCAATGAAAACTAATAATAAAGACGTTTTCCTCACCAAACGTTTTATATAGATAATCGACTTCGGATAGAGCTCTAACACCTGCTAAAAAGTAAGCTGGCGCGTCTGGATGCGTTTCAGTCATGTCTTTAACAGCTGCTTCTGTAAAATAGGAGTCAGTGATTGCTTTAACTTCTTTAGTTACCTTTTTGATGTTTTCGGGGGTAACTTCAAGTCCTCGTGACTCTACCTCATGATAAACGTATGGCCCTGTCTCATATAGAGGAATGTTTAGTTTTTTCCCTACTATCTTTGCTCCTTTAGTTTTTCCGCTAACAGGAAGACCTGTAAGAATAATCATTTTTTTTTGCATTTTCTTCACCTTTCAATCGGTTGGTTTGTCTATTCATGTTGGAAGCATTTCAACTTGGTTAATTACCTTGATATCTCGTGCGGTTTGAACAAGAACTGGTTCTCCAGTGAGTAAAAAGATTATTTTTCTACCTCTTTCATGCACAGAACGAAGAAGGAAACTCGAAATTCCAGCATCTGCTGGGTTAGATGCAAACACCAAAAAAATTTTTCTCCGTCTTTTCTTAGCGACTATATCCGGCGTAATTTCGGAAGGCATTCCACTCGTACGGAATTGCACTTCTACCGAATATCCCTTTGAACGTAGATAATTTGCCACTTCATTTCTTTTTTGATTAAGTAGTCCTGTTATATCTACCCTTGCCTCATCTATCGTCGATTCTAACGTTGATTCAACTTGGGGTCTTCGAACAGTAGGAGGAGGAGCTGCTGATTCGGGTGTAGGCGTGACTTCAGCTGTAACCAGTTGCGCAGGAGCTGCTTCTTCTTTTTCTACCTCTGGAAAGTCAAATGAGAAAACGCTCTCATCTATTCCATCGGTAACTGATCTTGGCTCAGTAGTAGCCGTTAGCTGACTAGGTTCTGCTTGCGTCCCTTCAACGCCAGTTAAAGCTGTTTCAAGTTCTTCTTTCTCTGATGAAGCGATCTCAGGGGTTTTTTGAATTACAGTGTCAATTAAACGAGTGAGAGATTCATATGTTTGAGTGTCTTCATTTTCTTGGGCTAATTTCTGTGCATTACGTAATCTTTCAAGGCTTTGTTCAAATTTTTCTCCACTTAAATCAACCAAGGCTAACTTTATCAGACTTTTTGTGGCGACATCAATATTCTTTGACTCGAGTGCATACTCTTGGGCCATTCTCCAGCATTCCAACGCCATATCTTCCCGTTGAGAATCCTGATAGTAAATTCCGGCCACATAAAGTACATTGGATAGCTGAAATTTATCATCTGCTTGGCGAAAGAATCGGATAGCAGTCTGAAGATATTTGGAAGCAAGATCCAGATCTTCACTTTTGGAATAAAGTTTATAAGCTAGTTCTCCTGCAATTTGAAGGCTCCTAATTCGCTTTTCTTCATTATTTAGCTCTTTATATTGTTCTGCAGCCTTCTCCATTAATTCTAATGCTTTTTCATACTCTTCTCCCTGTTCAAAAATAGCAGCTGCATTTTCAAGATTTTCTTGTGCCTCTATTCCTTCCATTAGCTCTGAAGTTTTTAAAAAAGTTTCAATGGCTTTCTGACTTTGTCCTTGCTTATGATACCCATATGCTAAGTTGTTAAGAATTATATTCTCCCATTCCGCTTTATCAAGGGTGCGTGCTAGTTTTAATGCATTTTCCCAAAGAATAACCGCGTCATCAGGCTGATTTTGATAGAGTTCCGAGGCAATATTGTTTAAAAATGGCACAAAGGCGGGTGGAAAGTTTACTATCCGTTTTATCTGTGATTGTACTTCAAACACAGTTTCACTTATTTCCAAACGATTTCCTACTTTATAAAGCGCCGTAATTAGGAATAGGGTACTTAACAATTCCGTTCTTGGGGATTCAACTGATTGAGCAAGTTTTTGTGCTTCTTCAAACTCTTTCACAGCATCACTTGGTTTTTTAGAGTCAAGTAGCGCTCTTCCAGTTGATATGTGTTTTTGAATTTCTCTTACGAGGTCCGTAGCCATTTATCGTCCCTTCAGTGAACTACCCCGCCCTACAGGACGGGGCTTCCTACGAGTCCGCTGAACCGCATCCAACTCGCATTGGACAGGGAAACTCGCGTTTTACCGTTGGCTGTCTGTCGTAGAAAACCCTTCCATTGAGTGAAGAAGGATTCCTCGTTCACAGAGGATTCGTGCAATAGGTTCTCAAACCGATCTTGAATGAGGTAAAATTTGGCGAGGATATTAATAGCCGATGCACAATCTCGATCTGCTTGAAAACCACACTTCGCACATACAATACTGCGTTCTGCAAGGGTACGTTTTTCCATGGTTCCACAGTTAGGACAGATTTGGGTAGTATAGGCTTCATCAATTAAGAGAACTCTTTTCCCTACACGTTGAGCTTTGTAGGCTACCAATTCGATGAAGCGGCCGATCGTCCCTGTATTTTGCAGGGCATAGTGGAGGGTTTTAGTGCTTTTCCTCCGTTTGCGCTTTTTCCCCCCACTCTTGGTCTGAGCCAT
>JAEOTF010000306.1 GCA_016840025.1 Candidatus Hodarchaeota archaeon | reverse complement strand
GTTTTCCTCTTCAATTTGTATCAGTCTTTTCGTCACAACGTCTAAGGCGGTTTTATTCGCCATGTTTTCTTTTTGAATTTGAACGATAGTCTGCTCCAAGTCCGCAATTCTATTATAATTATTGCCATTCGTTCCAGTTAAGCGAAGTTTAGTTATGGCTTTTTTGAATGCTTCTTTAATGTTTTGTCCTCTAAGATACGTGTTGATATCTCGGCTTAATTTTTTACCAACGAGTTTTTTTATAACCCATTCGTTTGCCCCAGTATCGCTCAAGGCAGTCATTTTAAAACTTCTTAGTTCATGAAATCTAACTCGGTTATCTTTTCTATCTGGAAATGCTCTCTCCCAAGTATTTTTTAAGACATCATTTGCCCGTTGTGTACTGATGTGGTTTCTCTTTGAAGGAAATACCCACTCAGATTGAGGAACATTAGCCCAATAGTCTTGTAAGCCTTCCCAAGTTTCTTGAGAAATGTGACCTATACTGATAACGCCTTCTTTCTCTGTTTCGATTTGAAATTCAATTGGAAATTCTCCATTAGAATCCTTGTGTGCTTCAAGAATTGGCTTACGCTTAAACCCGACAAAATCACCTACCCGAATTCCCAAATCTTTTCCAAGTAAAATTACAGCCTTCTCTTCAATATCTCCCACTCGAACCATCCTAGCGAGTTCTTCTTGTGTGAAAATATGGTATTTTTTCCGTGTTTCCTTTATCGTGGTTATGGCACTCACTTGAACTTTCAGAGGTTCACGATGGAATTTGAAAAATCCTTTTACTGGAACAGCGAGATTCACAGCCGAGTTATGCGTTATGTCTCGTGTATCTAGAAGCCATTGCGAGAACTTTGGAATTAAATCATCAAATGGATATTTGATTTTGTTATCGTCTGATTTTCTGTTTTCCTTATGTTGTTTTAATATGGAGTCACCAGTTGGGTTTTTGAATCCTTGTTCTTCTAAGAACTTAAGAAAACGTAGAAATGTATCTCTTCGCACTTTTTGATAGGATTTGCTTTGACTTGATTCTAGCCATTCTTCATAGGCTTTATCTCTGGTCTTCTCCATATGTTTTAAACTCGCTTTTGAGTGTCTGATTTTCAATTCTTCGCTTCTTCCTTATGGGATTTATGAAGCGAAAAACTGTTTCAGTCAGACAGATTATAATATAAAACTGTTGGATAACATGACTAAATAAAAACAGTGAAATAATTAGTTATTCAACTAAACTACTTGAGTGGGGAAATTTGACATTAGAATTTACAGAAGCTCCGGATATCAAGGGGTTAGTTGATGAAATCATAGATAGTTTAGATTTGTTTCATATTGTTCCTCAATTTGTGTATTGTTATAGAAGTAAGGGTTCAAAATCTAGAAATACTATTGCTCGTATATACGGTTTAGGAAAGATTTGGCAGGATGCACTTAAAAAGCCGCCAGCATATGTTATTGAGGTAATTTCTGAAAGATATAACCAATTAAATGATGAAGAGAAGGAAAAAATATTGATTCATGAATTATTACATATTCCTAAAGGATTTTCAGGAGGATTTCGTCCTCATAAAGGTTATATCTACAGGGAAAAAATTGAAAGATTTCATAAAATATTATTAAAAAGGAGGTCTTTCAAGGCCAATTACAACTTAAAAACATATTGATGGAATTCATTAACCCTTCGGTTAACGTCTAAGGAGCATAGAGACACTGCCGCCATCCCTAATAGGTAGAGAATGCTTGGCTGGGTATTTAATTTAATCTAGTTTCTATCGCACCAGGCTATATAATAGTCCACAAACTATTGCTTCTATTGTCAAAACCATCTGCCATAATTTTATAATTTTAAGCTCACAATAAGATTTCATGTTGTTCTGCGGATTATTGTTTTATCGATTTGTGAAATATTTTTAACTCCAGTCATGGTCATTGTTCTCTGCAATTCTGATGTTACAGTTTTAATTAAGGCTTCAACCCCCTCACTCCCGTAAGCAGCTAAGGCATATAGGATTGGACGACCTAACATAACTGCTTTTACTCCGAAGGCGAGTCCCTTTAAAACATCTGTACCGCGTCTGAAACCACTGTCTACGAGAATCTTGGTGTCAACATCCACAACTTCTAGGATTTCAGGTAGAACCTCTAATGGATGAGGTAAGTAATCGAGTGTATGTGCTCCATGGTTTGAGATAATTATATACTTCACTCCGATCTTCATGGCTTCCCGAGCATCACTTTTACTAAGAATTCCCTTCAGCACGAATGGTCGACTTACAACCGAGAAAATATCAATTAGCTCTTTGGTGCTCATAGGAGCTGTAATCGGGCCTCGTAGTATTCCTCCGTATTTGGTTCTTGCCCCAGAATCAACATCTATTCCCACTGCTGTAACACCTGCTTTCTCAGCGAATTCTAAAGACTCGAAAATTTTTTTTCTATCTTTTGTTGGTTTTATGATCTGACCAACTGGAACACCGATCTTAACTATCTCCTCCAGATTTTTCAGTAACGGGAATCCTAGCCACATCATCGAACCCGCCTTCTTAACACCTTCCGCCACTTTCAATAATCCGTTTTCAGTTATTTGGGGGATTGGACCTGTGATTGCAGCGGTCATAATAGGAGTCTCAAATACTTTCCCAAACATATCTATCGTGGTTTGCGAAAATTCAGCATTTATGGCTGCTTGCTCAAAAACGAATCGATCAAAAATATCTCGATTATGTCGAATTATGAATCCGGTTTCAACTCCTGCAATGACTGCTTCATAAAATCCAAGCTCCCGAATCTTTTTTTCTCCCTTCTCCATAATGTCCTTATAAGTTAGCATATTCATCGAATATTACTACAAGTCTTAAAATAATTATCGCGAGACATACTTTGACCTTTTTAAGTACAAAAAATATTGTTCATTAATAAGAACTCCAAATTATTCAACACAAACTTGATTTCCAACTTATTTTTTTTAACTTCCTTATCTGAGAACTGCTTTGAACATCTTCTATCCAACGAGGATCTTAGAACTGGAGACATAAAAGTAACATGGATTTCAGAAAAAAGCAAAAGCCTTAGAAAAGTTACTTTTTCTGGAAACTTATTTTTATTCCAAGAGCAGTTGCAACCATTAACATAAATGCGCTTAGAAAAAATGGAGCAACCAATCCAGCGAATTCAAGGACAAAGCCTCCAATTAGAGGTCCAGGAACTCTTGCTAAGCTCGAAACAGACTGAGTTATTCCTAAAATCCCTCCTCTTTCGTCAGCTGAGGTTATTTTTGAAATGAAGCTGGGGATTGACGTTCCTAGCATTCCGCCCCCTGAGACCATGATTGTAGATAATATTACAAAAATCGCAAGGTTGGGAAATAAAGCCATTAAGAAAACTCCTAATGCCATAAGTAGTGATCCAAAAGCTATCAGTTTTTCCTCTCCTGCTCTATTGGCAAGTCTGCCCACTATTAGACCTTGGAAAACGATTTGTACTAGTCCAATATATACAAAGAAAAAGGATATTTCATAAGAGCTAAGACCGAAAAATGAGATTGCAAGAAGAGGCATTATGACTGGGAAAGCTGAGAACGCAAGACTCATAATGAACAATATTGCTAGAACGGAATTCATCAAAGGCTTTGACAGAGCATTCCTTAATCCGTCTAAGCGACTAGAAATACCCTCCTCTACCCTTTCATTTGTATGAACCTTTGACTCTGGCAGGAAAAAAAATGCAAAAACAAGGTTTAAGAGTGCTAATACCGCAGCAGCGAAGCCGGCAGCAGAAAACCCGTACGTGCTTAAGAATCCTCCTATTGCCGGGCCAATTATGAATCCAGCTCCACTAGCTGCTCCTACTCTGCCCACCCCTGTAGCTCTGTCTTGATCTCTAGTTATGTCAGCGATATACGCTTGTGCTACACCAATCTCAGTAGCCAATCCAGCTACTATTCTAGAAAGTAGAAGCATGATAAAAGAATGTGCTAATGCAAAAAGGAAGAAACTCACTACGGAAGTTAATATTGACAACATAAGGACTGGTCTCCTCCCAACTTTGTCTGACAATCTACCAAGCATAGGTGAAGAAAAGAATTGCATAAGAGAAAATGATGCTACTAGTACTCCTAGTGCAGTTGATCCAGCCTGGAATTTGACAGCATAGAAGGGCAGAAGTGGAAGAACAATCCCAAATCCTGTTACATCAATAAAGATTGTCATAAGGATAACAAGAGAAGGAGAGAACCTTCGTCTAGTTTTTTCTGAAATCATCTAAAGATTGCTCCATTATTTAGACAAAAATGAAACACTAAAATTTATATTTAGTTAAGTCTCGAATCATCTCATCGATGGCAAAGAGGTCTTTTTAGCTATTTTTGTTTTTAAGTATTTTATAAATCAACTATTTCAGTGGGGTTCCTGTGTCCATAGACCTGACTGATACTTTAACAAAACGTTCCATTACCTCTTCAACGGCTCCAAGCGGGGCAAAAAGATTTCTCCTAGGAGTCGGAAGCTGATAATCCATCATCTCCACGTGATCTACAAGTTCTTCATTTACGACAGATGCTGGGAAAACCATAGCTAGTTCACTAGCAGTCACATTAGCATAGGCACGATCCCCGATGCAGGGTACGAAGACCACTGGTTTTTTTGTATTAAAGGCTTGCGGAATTCCGTCGCCGCATATTCCTGTATCCCCCAACACGCTCATTGTTAGGCGTGGAATCTTCAAAGCGCCACATGTTGTCGTAATCAACCTCATGATTTGTTCTGTATCTCCATAGATAATTACTAGATCCGGATTAAAGGTGATGCTCTCTAATGGACCAACTGCGAAAGCTTCAACTTTTTTTTCTATCTTAGGAATTCCGTCAGCTATTGCTTTAGCTACTTCAGGGTCTTCCGTAACTTTAAGCTCAATGTAAAACTCACCAGTCTTTAGCCACTCTGGTTTGTCCATCAATCCTATACACGCAGCTCCATAGTGACAGAGCATATCATCAGCTGTCGCTCCTAAAACTTTCTTGTTCCATCTTGCATTGCCTATAATCTGGCAAACCGGCATTTTGAACTTAGGTCTTTCAAGTGCCAAGTCATGCTCGCTCTTAAAAAACTTAAACCCTACTGGAGAAGATTTCAACTTTAAGAAACTTGTAAGTCTTTCTGAAATTCGTTTCAGATCAACTTCTTTCTTCATTTCTTCACCTCATTTCTTATAGATCTCACTGTAATATCCCCTTTCACAGTAAAGATATAAGCATTATTATAGTCTTCTAATTTTTAGTATGCCTAAATGAGCTACTTACCGCAGTTAATATTGTGGCAATTATTGTTGATCGGGTCGGTCGTCGAGCCAAGCGGCGACCAGATTTATATTAGGGTACCCTATTGTATTAACGCTGTCGTCACTTCGGCGGTTTTGTCGCCAGTCCGGCGGGTTCATCGACGCTTCAACGTCCATATCGTCAACTTATCCATCTGTCAATATTCACATGGTGTGAAGCCATCCAACTAGGAGGCTTATCTAAAACTTTTAATTGAACTTTACTTCCAAGTTAAGTAGTGACTTCAGTTGAGTATGCTTATTTGTCCTCTTTGTGGAAAGAGCAGTAGCCTAGAACATTTCGATCCTTCAGGCTTCGACTTAAATATTTACATTCAAGAAGTTCATGGTCGTGGTAGGGGTAGAGGCTTTGAAAGAGGTCCTCGAATAAGCGTTCTAGGAGATGATGAAATCACATCTATTATAGTAGACCGGGTTTTAGAGATCGTTAAAATGTTAATTGACAATGAATGTTTAGATGAAATAGAACTTCTTTCTAAACTAAATATTCCATTCGAAGAATAATGATGACGCACAACTGTTCTCTGTCCGGTTCAGATCTTCCATCGAAAGCTTAAAGCAGATATAGCCTAGAAATCAAAGATATAGTTGAAAAAAGAGATTCTATGCCTCTACTTTTGTTTTCGTCTTTTATACCAGAATCTTTTGTATGCCTATAATAGTCGTATTGTGCAATTCATATGTCTAAGAAAAATCATCATTTTTCTTAATTTTAATTCTTAATTGTGTTTCCAGGTTTATAAATAATTGAACTGTTTAGCTTTAAAAAAATGACTCTTCTCTCCTCCCTATCCTTTTCCAGACGAACACTTCAGAGGGCTAAGAAGATGAGTAGATTAGACATTAGTATTTTGCTTTCATTTTTATTAATGCTGTTAACTTGGGTTCTTGCTTTTGGATACATTTCACCTTTGGTACATTTGATTCCAGAATTAGTCTTACTCTTTTTAATTGGTGTTCATTT
>JAEOTF010000014.1 GCA_016840025.1 Candidatus Hodarchaeota archaeon | reverse complement strand
TTTCTTCGGACATAATCGGCGAGGCGTTGAGTATCAACAGGCTGGTCAGGCTCCTTCAACAGGCGCTTGAGCAACGTTGAGACACAGGTGTGTGCCACTGTGCCGATCTGCAACGACACTGACACCATCGATCGAAGCCGTGCAATCAGCGCTTGTGGGTGCTCAGTGTCCCATTTGTAGTAGTATTGGTAGTAATACTGGCGCCTGCACGTACTGAACGTGTCATACCGTGAGATCGACCAACCTAGGATCGCACTGTACTCGAAGGATTTCATGAGATTTTCCTTTCCGAATTATGACTACAGCGCATAACAGATGGCCACGTAACTAGCACTCTATTTGAGGTGTTCTGTCATCCCTATTTCCCCTAAGGATCCGAGGGTGGTGAATCTGTTTGTTGATTATTATATCTTGTTAGAAGAAATAATACAAGTTCCAGGAAAATATTGAAATCAGATCGGAAGAATATGAAATGTTTAGTGATATATCACATACTAGGAGTGTGGGTTGGTAAAAATGGATAAGCAAGTTTCCGGATTATACCATCTTTTGGTTGCCAACTCTTGACAATATTGTGCTAACCGTGGCGCCCTGCCAAATCCCGTTTTTCTTTGTAGGAACGAGCCTTTTATTCAATTCTCTCGCTATTCCTCTAAACGAAAGCCCACTCGATCTCAGTTGTTTTATGAGCCTGATAACCGCCTGCTCCTCCTTATTCTTTTCGAGTTTGCCGTTTTTATAGTCATAGCCAAAAGGAATCTGACCCTGGGTGATGACTCTTTTTTTTAAGCCTTTGTCATGTATTCCTAATCTCCTCAAACACTCGATCACTGTAGAATGACTCACGTTCATTTGTCTTGCTATTTCCCTGATTGGGAGATCACGTTTGATGTACAGGTTGGTTACGTAGGATCTGCTTCTTAATAGCATCTTTGTGGGTAATTGGATAGTATCAAGGATCAGTGCAGTGTTGTCATTTGCTTTGTGTTGGTCGCATCGAGCCAGTTTTACACATAGGCAGAACTTCAGTGTCGGAGGTTCTGCCTTTTTCATTGATAATAAAGAAGTTATAGTCAAGTCTGATTTCTGGGTGGTTAACAATAATTCGCTTAATGAAAGAGCGGAGAAAAGCCTTCCTTTCTGGCATGGATCCTTTGTTCAAGAGGGTTGCAAGGTCCTGAACGTAGTCAAGAAGCTATTTTAAATAAAAGGGGAGTGTCTTTGGGCTCCTGATTTCTTCAGAGATAACGTTTCGCCTTGTTTCGAGATCGTTTATTTGCAAGCAAAGCTCTTTAAACCTTGGAGCAAGATCATCACCAGCAAATTGACCCATCTCAAGATGATGATAGAGATTATCGAACTTATTCTTCAATGAATCTAAATGTTTGTTAATAATTTTGAGTTGGTCTTTCAAATCTGTATTGTTAAGATTCATTTCTTCTAAGACAGTATTGTAAAGTTTCTCAATATTATTTTTAGTTAATATACGTTTTTTTAATTTGCTCGATCACAAGAAGTTCGATTTCCTCTTTGTTAATAAGTTTTGAATTACAATAGTTTTTTCCCCTTTTGATATAACCATTTCATATATAATATATAATAGAGATACTTTCCTGACTTTGCTGAACTACCAATCATTTTTGCATTACAGTTCCCGCAGAAGAGAAGGCCGCTTAAAAGATAGCTACTATCTAATTCTCTTGGATGAGTTGAATTGAAGCTTCTCATTTGCATTTGTTTCTGAACAGCGAAGAATGTGTCTTTATCAATAATGGGTGGGTGATTTTTTTCAATACGGATAACCTCAGCTGGATTATGTAGACGGTGTCTATACTTGCTACGCCGACCATATACTAATTTAACACCTTCTTCAGCGTATACATGGAAAACTCATGCCCATACTTCTGGAACAGAAACGAGGAAAGCCGCCCAGCTCTATAGCTTGTGTGCTTCCCTTCAGTAACAATGAGATCCTCAAAAAGGGTATCAATCATCCTGGAACTCCTCTTCGATCTCATTGAATAATCATACAAGGTCCCATCCCGTGCCCTCCTCACCGTCTTTCGACAGATTCTAAAAATCTGCGCTGTCCTGCTCACATTGCCTTTATTCTTTTCCAATACTTTTCTCACTAATTCCCGTGCTTTTTCCTTTGAAATCTCTCTTTAGTTCATGATACCCTATATCCATAATCTGCTCCTTTTCCATATTGGGAATGGCTTCAGGGGCCTGTTCCATTGTATATCGAACAGTGGAAAATCTGAGGGTATAGGGAGGAGCATTTTTATTCGTGGGAGATATATTTTTTTATTTATAAGGGGAGAACTGGAGAGGGCAGGATTATTTTTTTCGGAGGTATCACCTTGTACAGGGTGATACCTGGGGTGGTAACTATGTCTGTACCCTTCTACTCTATTTAACAATATTTACCTTGACAAGGTATACCTAAAACAGGTATACTAATGTAAGATGGCAATACAGTCATTTTCTGATAAAAACACCGAAGAGTTTTTCACTACAGGCCATATTAAAAAAGGAATCGGGTGGGCAAATGTTATTCAAATAGCAAAGAGAAAGCTTGATATGGTACACTACGCTGCTCAAATAGATGACTTAAGAGCACCTCCTGGAAACAAACTGGAAGCATTAAAAGGGGATTTGAAAGGCTTTTATAGCATTAGAATTAATGAGCAATGGCGAGTTGCTTTTAAATGGTCAGAAGTAGGACCATCTAATGTGATGATCACTGATTATCATTAAAATTATGGAGAAAGGGTATGTTTATAATAAAGAGACCTCCAACAACACCCGGTGAAATACTTGAGGAAGAGTTCTTAAAGCCTCTTGGTTTAACGCAAAAACAACTAGCAGATCATATTGGTTGTGATGTGAAAGTAATCAATCGCATTGTCAATAATAAAACTTCAGTTACTGCAGAGATGGCGGTAAAGCTAGCTTCTTCTTTAAATACGTCACCCCAATTCTGGTTAAATGCACAACAGGCCTTAGATATTTATAAAGCCTATAAACATATTAGAACAGTACCTGAACCAATAGTCAGAACCAGTTAATACTTTTCCAGTATTTTTAGTAATGTTAGACCTCTTAAGGAAAATAACCTAATAAAAATGTTAGACTGACATTAATCATAAAATGTTTAGTTCGTGTAGTGTTTGCTTCATCTCCCCAAACTGGCTGGAGTGTTGAACTTTTACATATATATTCTTCTTTGAACCAAAACCACCAAAAAAAGAAAAATCTCCCCATTACTATCAAAATCCTATCTATTTAGCAAAAGAGTATAAAAGAATAATTGAAATAGGGGAAGTGAAGAACCAATCCGATCTTGCAAAAAAACTTAGTATTTCTCGTTCACGTGTTTGCCAAGTACTTGCAATATTAAAACTGGATAAGGAATTAATGTCGACTATTGAACAGTTAGGAAATCCTATGCATGGTAAGATTGTTTCAATAAGTATGCTGAGCAAGTATTTAAAAAATCCAGAGCTATATAAAAATGAACTTCTTAGTAGACTATTTAATGACCCACGTCAAATAATAATGCCTGTTCAACCAAGGGAACCCACCGGGCTCAGATTAAATGAATTTTCTAATAACAAATTATTTTACAAGCAACACTAATTGAAAGAGATTCCTGTATAAGTGTACATTGATTGAAACGAATGATCAATGATAAATATTTAACATTATTTTTCATCATATTCACTTATATTGATAGGGGAAGAGGGTGTTCAATGAGAATAGGGCTCCAGGAGTCCATCCATTATATGAAGGTTTACCTGAAAAATGATAAAGTTTCTATCCAGCACCGCTGTTTCCCAGAATATGTCTGCATCGCGTATTTTACTCTGGCTACTCAATATATTGAAGAAGTAGTGATGCAATCCATCGATCTTCATATATGCTCGGCTTTGCTCTGCGCCTATAAGAGCCCGTTTCCTGGTAATGCGGATGATTGCTTCATCCACATAGGCCACACTATTCCACAGATCATCTACCACGTTTACACGATCGATCCCGAGGGCACGGGTACCCATGTCTGGAATAACCGGTCTTCTATTGAATTCAGCATGCCTTGAAACTCTATCGATTTCTTGAATAAGTCCATGGATTTCATCCTGAATTATGGTTCTCGTTTCTTCTGTATAGATGATGCCTGTGGCCTGAATGCAAAGCTCTCTTGTTCTTTGGATCAGGGAGTGAATTGATCCCAGGGCGCCATCAGCGACCTGTAAAAAGCTCATCCAGTCCTCCTCATTGATACTCAATCTTTTTGCTTCTCTCTTAATGGATTCAAGCTTTTCTGAAAGAGCAAATCCTGCTGGATCAACAGAAGGGCTATAAATCCTAAGTCCTGATGCAATCTTACGAATCTGTTCTGATACACCCTCATCGAGAATGTAAGAATAAAACATAAAGAGCTGCGTATTTATGCGAGGAGAAAACAATAGGATGTTTCCCTCAAGGGGTACTGCAAGATATCCGATAGCTACATCTTCGGCGATACTACTTGCAGAGGTAAATAAGATGACAACCATGAAAATGACAAAACCAATATTTTTCATAGAGGATCATACTCTATTGTGCTATTCTTCCAACGATCAGTAGAGCATTACTGATTTAAGATACAAATTGCTCAAGTGATTTAGGAATTTCTATTTTAAGGATTTTCGCAGGACATTCCCAATAGGTGATGTACTTGAGCTTCCCCGAAGGATCGAAAGCAATCTCATTCGCATTGTTAAAGCCTTTTCGGAGGAGGTAAGTTGCATCAACATTCAGATTAAAACCATACCTTACAATTTTTCCTCCATGCCCCCTGCCCAGAGATATCCAAAGGCATACTCAAGGGAGCCTCCTCTCCGCAATTCATCTTGCTGGAAAGTGAGTAATCAGCCCTGAGATCTGAGTAACAAAAAGGTAAAATAATCCCACAGTTATCAATACTTTTACTACATTTATCCTCTTCATATGGGTCCCAAGTTGGTAAATTTGCATAGGAGAAATTCGCTCAAAGCCATTCCTTAATACGAATCTCTCTATAAATCTAGCATCCTTCGAAAACAGAGTTGATGAATATTTTGCCTGTATGCAGAATAGCCGACCAAAGTATGAAATAAACTTTTGAGCCGGACACCGTAAATAGAATTTCTCTACACATAAGTTACAAACAAATATCTATTCAGGTCACTAATTATTGTGATAGAACAAAGTTCTCTTTCTTTGACTCTTTATTATGCTCCCATAAAGGATTAATAATGACAAATTATTAATGCAACAGTTTGTAGGGCACGATGTAAAGCTCGTAGGAATTTTTTTAAACGATGCCCTTGGGTGTGGACTGTGGGAGTCCACACCTGCCTGGGAAGCCTCTTTCACAAGAAAAACGGGAGCATTTAGTCCAACGGCTATCCGAGCATGACTTAACAAAAAACCGTTAATGCGGAATGAAACATCTCTCTGAGCAAAGTTAAGACAATATTGTCAAATCTCAAATTGAAAAAGAGAGTGTTTTGGTCAAGGCTTTAACATCACCTTAACAGCCTTGTCTGTAGTGGCCTGAGCCTCATAGGCCTCTTTTACATTGTTTAAAGTGAATTCATGGGTTATTAGTGCTTTCCTATCTATCTTGCCTGAGCGTATGAGCTCAAAAGCCTGGCTGAACTCATCCTTCGACCATTCAATCGAGCCATGAAGGCTAATATTCTTGGCCACAATATCGGTAATCTCGATTTCCAGAGGCTTCTCGAAGAACGCCACTATCACTATTTTCCCACCCGGTCTAACCATCGTGATGGCTTGTCGGAGGGGCGCTTGCCCCATTAGCTCGCGAGGTGCTCCGGCACAGTCAAAGACAGTATCCACCATACCGATAGGTTCACTTACGTACCTCAGTTCCATCGCCCCGGTCATATCCATTATTCTTTTACAGGGGTCTTCTTCTCTCGCATTGATTATTACATCAGCGCCCAACCTCTGTGCCATAGCCAGGCGTCTTGCAGATATATCCACCATAATGACTTTTGCCTTGGTTACAGCCTTTAAGATCTGAAGAATCCCAAGACCAATAATTCCGGCTCCGAAAATAACAATTGTCTCCTGACCTGTCGGGTCGCTTGGAGAGCTGGGCAATTCAAAGTGCTCCCGCTTTTGAGAACGCAGCGCGAGGTTGACAGCATGAAGAGCAGTAGCCAATGGTTCTGTGGTGGAAGCTTCTTCATAACCGATTTCAGCCGGCATAGGTATAATACTCCATCTTAGTCTGGGGGAAATCTTTACGTATTCTGCTTGACCTCCTAACGAGACTGCAACGACTCTATCTCCCAACTTGAAGCCTTCTGCCTTTCCGGCGATTTCAACCACGTCTCCGCTGAACTCATGTCCCATTAGCCATCCGGAATTGATTGGCTTACCCACGTTTTGAAACAAACCATATTTGTAGAGATGCAAATCTGTTCCGCATATCCCGCACGCCCTGACCCGAATAATTACTTCACCTTCATTCTCTAGCTTCGGTTTCTCGATTTCTTCTACCCTGATATCATTGAGCCCGTACAGTACAGCTGCTTTCATTTTTTTCTCCTATTCCTCCCGATTGATATTTTTATAAGTATATATCATTTGCACTGCACATGCCCTATTGATAGTTAATATTATCCGACATTCACAAAAAGGTGATTTTTATGCAAAAAAATATTTTTGTCAGTGTTTCCTGTAAAAGTCAGTTGATAAATATTGTAAGAAGAAGTTTTTATTAGAAACCGAAAGCGAAAATTTGCCCAGTCTTAACATCTACTTTTATTCTACGAGGATACCGGGCAATCATTTGCCGAGGAAAAATTGCACCATAAACCTTCGAAATATCAATAGTAAAATAAATGGCGGCAGCGTTAAAAAGGAAGCAACTGCACATACCTCGGGCCAAGGAACTGACATGCCGATCCAGGCGTACGCCGATGCATAGACAGGTAAAGGCGTCAGATCCCTCGTTAGGATAAAGGCAAACATAAAATCATTCCAAACCAAAGTGAAAGAGAGGACCGCTATACAAAATAAAACTGGTAAAACAACCGGTAAGGAAATTTTTGTAAGAATTTTAAATGGTCCACATCCATCCAATTTTGCAGCTTCCTCAATTTCTTGTGGGATAGTCCGAAACTGTTGGATTGCCAATATGATATAGATAGGTAAAGTAATGATTAAATATGTAAAACAAATTGAAAAATACGTGTCAAATAGCCCCAGGGACTTCCAAACTACGAGGAAAGGGAGAAGAGCAGCACAAGCCGGTAAAAATCGCAAAGAATATATCCAAAATTGCAATGCATCCCTTTGACGAAACCGGTACCTGCCTATCACATAAGACACCGGAGAACCTAACACAAAGGTGAAAAACATCGTGATACTACATATAACCAAACTATTTTTAAAACACTTCCAGGTTTCCTTTCTTACAAATATATTTTTGTAGGCTTCTAAAGTGGGAGAAAATATAAATTTTTGTTCGGGATTTATAATATCCACCCTCATTTTAAATGAAGACGAAATTACCCAATAAATTGGAAAAAGTACAAAAATTAGACAGATGCAAATAGCTATCCACTTGACGCTTTTCTTGATTGAATTTAGAAAGTACCTCATTTTATCTTAGCTATACCTCGCTTATAAGCATACTTTATTTTTATACGCTCTTTTTTTAATCACCTTCCATAAACTTTTTCGTCTTCTTCCATAAAAAATTCATTAAAACTATTGTGATGACAAGCATGATAACCGACATAGCTGACGCATAAGAGATTTCTCCTGACCAGAGGACACCACGGTAGAACGCATACATATCCAATGTTTCTGTGGCAGTGCCAGGTCCCCCCTTGGTAATATTATATATCAAATCAAAAGCCCTCATTGACTCGAGTATTTTTATGAGAATTAAGAAAAAAATAGTTGGTTTTAAAAGTGGAAGGATAACGTATATAAATGACTGGAATTTATTACAATCGAGTGCCGCCGCATCGATAACTTCACGAGGTATAGAATCAATCGAAGAAACTAAGAGAACTGTAATGAATGGGGCCCATTGCCATATATCTACAATAGAAATAGCAAAAAATGCAGGCAAGGGGGAAGCAAAAAATGCTATCGGTTGAATATTCAATAGCCGTGCAAAATAACTGAATATCCCAAGTATTGGGAAAAACATAAATCTCCATGTTAGAGCTGCCGATACACGAGGAATCATAAATGGCAAAAAGAAGACAATTAAGATGAACCCCTTCATTTTCCCTTTGAATTCATTACAAAGGTAAGTTAATAGTAATCCAATTATTATCGAAGAAGATGTAACAAGACCTAAATAAGAAAACGATACTCTGAGAGAATTCCAAAACCGGTGATCACGCATTAATTCTAAATAATTACGTAATCCAACAAAGTTCACTTCTCTTTTTATTCGTAAATCCCTATCATGCAAACTAAGATAGATCGATCCTCCCAAGGGGATGACGCATAAGACCAATAATGCAATTAACACAGGAAGTGAAATAAAAAGGTTAACGATCTTCTCTTGCTTTTGCATTGCGGCCACCTCGGGCGATTCTTATCAACCGTATGAATTATACAGGAGGGCCGGCTATTTGTCAAGAACATGGGTAACTTAGAGCAGATAGGCACTATTTACCATTCAAAGTTCAAAAGCGAAAGAATTTTTTTTCTAATTTTTATATTTCTAATTCTAAAACGCACTATCCTTTTGGATAACATTTAGAAAAAATAGTAGTAGCGATTGGGGAAAGTATGGGAGATCCTGATGAGATCGTCGAGAATCATCTATTATCCCTTTAATCATTTACTCTCGATAACGATTCAACCAGGATTAAAATATTCAAGATTTCGATTGAGGATATAAACTGCATTATCTATTGAAATCCGCAGAAAAAAAACATCTCTTATTAGCTCAAGAGCCTTACGGTATTTTAGGCTTATGCACACCTTAAATATCTTTGAATATTTCCTCAGGTGCCAAGAAGAACCTGACACCTGAGTTTAAGTTTTGTATAGCTTCAATTACTATCTGAAGAAGAATTGGCGTAATACACTCGACACTGCACATAGTATAATACTGGTAGACGAAATTACGATGAGTACCAGTTATTCAACTAAGCTACTATCTACTCAAAATTCCATTGAACCATTGTGCCAAAGCTTTGAACTCTCGTTCGTAATTAGACTTCGCTCCTGTACTAAATTCCTCTAGAAGTATACATGACCTATCGGTTAGCTGGAAACTCTCTGGTTGAGGATTCATGGCCGTCCAGGTAATCTTTGCAGCCTCCAAACTGCCACTAAACGCAGATATAAAGTCTGGGAAATCCTTAAAAATTTCAGCGATCTCCGGAGAAGCCCAAGTAGATACTCTTGGACACTCCATGTAGGCTTCATCGAGTCTACGCATCTCCATCTCTTTGCTAGTCCACCATGCGATATATAATCCTGCCGCTTCTCGTTCTTCTTCAGTCTTACATCCAGATTTCGATATAGACCAGCCATGGCATCCTAAGAACGAACCAGATCCTACATCTCCTTTGGGCATCGGAGCATAACCTACCTTGCCGGCTACGAGCGAACTTTTCGGGTCTTCGAATGTCATAATGAAATTCGTCGAATCCGCAAATGTCGCAACCTTTCCAGTTGCAAACACCTCCATAGCGTCCGACCAGGAAAAAGTAGCCCCACCCGGTGGAGACCATTTTGTTCCCATCTCTATAAACTTTTTCGCTCCTTTTATAGCCTGAGGAGTATCGAAAACCGCTCTTCTATCTTCGGATATCAACGCTCCTCCATACATACTTACAAAAGTACCCCAATTCGTCCACTGATGTCCAACTCGTCCCATCCTTAATGCGCACCCGTACATGTTGGGTGGGTCATGCAAAGCCGCAGCACTTCTCATCCATTGGTCCACAGTTTTTGGTACAGGGAGTCCTTTTTCTTTAAAAAGATCTTTTCGGTAAAACAGTATCCACCCTTCTAGCATGAAAGGGGCTATATAAGCTACTCCATCATACGAACCAGCTAGCCTTGCAGCCTCAGGAAAATCGTTGTAATCATACTCTGGCGGATAGTAATCCAAGAGTGGAACGAGTCCCCCAGCCTTTGCTACTTCGGGCATGAAATGGACACAGGTGTAATATATTTGAAATGCCCCCATTTCCTCAGCAACGTCGGATCTGATTTTTGCATACAGCTCAGCTTCCGGGTAATTGTGTATTACTACATCGATTCCATGTTTTTCTTCGAATTCCGGAATATATTTCTCCATAGCGATAGTTGACCACCGAGGTTGCGAAGCTACGTTCAGTACTATGGGGGCTTCGGGTTTCTCAGCCTCTCCATATACTGTACTCACCACAATGAGAACTGCAAAAGCAACAATCAGCATTATTCTTTTCTTTCTCACCATTTTTCTACCTCCTTTTAAAAAATTTTTATTTTCAGAGCTAACAGGCCTACTGCCCTTTCACCTCCCTCCTGCCCTAGCTCTCTTATTCGGGGATATGAATTCGCTTCCATTGTGTATTATGTATTAATGCATTTTTATGTGAGTATCTATTTTGTTTGGGAGCACAAAAAATAACGTTTTCTTTTCTTCCTTTTTCCTTGCTTCGTTGACTTTGATGAAATGGTTTAATACGCTGTGGGTTCACATCATGATGCCTTTTATATTTATCCCCCTTTGGAGATAAAACTCGAACAGAGTTTGATTCTTTTCCTTCGTCATCTCAATGTTTGATTTCTCACCTATTTATGTTTTTACCCTGTTCGGAGGAACTATCGATATATTTTCATTGTGCATAATGGTATCAATATTGTCAAGTTATTTTCTACAGAAGGTATTTGCGTTGCTAGGATTTTAAAGATAATGTGCAGCTGAAATACCTGGTTTTATATTTATTATTTAAAAAAATATTTTTTAAGGCGGAGAAACGACATGAACTGTTTCTTCAGTAAAAATATTTTAAACTTGTCCAAAGTTTATCCAAGAACAGATCCGGCAGCATCAGAAGGCCAATGAGAACTACATTGAGCAGGGGATCAAGCTTATCGAAATCGCCCAAAACGCCTATCGATTTTTCAAGAGTAAAAGCAAACCTGAACAGGCAGAGCTTATTCGCTTCATCCTTCTAGACTCACAGCTGCGTGATGGAAGGATTGAACCTACCTTCAAATTACCTTTTGATATCATCTGGCGGCTGGCCCAAGAAACCAAACAGTACCATCCGAACACACAAAAAGAGGCAGCAGAGGATCTCTCTACTGCCTATCCTATCGCCCTCCCCTTATTGGACCAATTTCGAACCTATTGCTACAATCACAAGATAGAAAATATACCCAGCTTCCTTTTGGCTTAAAAAGTTCGAGTCATGCACGCCTCCCCAATTCGTAACATAGACAGAACTTTCACTACTATATTCTTCTTTGAACCAAAACCATCGAAGAAAGAAAAGCTAAAACGTTACTACCGGAATCCTATTTATTTGGCCAAAGAGTATAGAAAAATGATTGATACT
>JAEOTF010000044.1 GCA_016840025.1 Candidatus Hodarchaeota archaeon | reverse complement strand
GTAACCTCTAATGATAGCTTAACTTCCCTGAAAAACAGATAATCGAGGTCAAATTATTGTTTAGAGCCAAGTTGCTGGACGGGCAAGAAGATATTTACTTGTTAAAAACCTGTGCGACTTTTTTCCGTCGTCAATTGATGTGGGCTTATTTTCTTCTGATTGATAATGTATTTCTCGATACAGGAAACACCAAATGTAATCTGTCACAGTTTACAAGGTTTTTAGAAGAAAGGAAGTCTAGAAACGATTGGTCGATATTTAACACCCATGTACATGAAGACCACTGTGGGAATAACCACTTTCTTCAACAAAAACTAGGTGCAAAGATCTTTGCTCCCAGAAAGCGTGATAATTTTGATGAACTCTCACTATTTTTCAGGATCTATTGGGGCAGACCTAAGCTGTTTGACTGTCAAATATTAACTCGGCAGGAAATGGAAACTTCTAATGGGCGAAAATTACTGATCGTCCCAAGTCCTGGGCACACATGTTGTCAAGTGGCTTATCATCTTCAGGAAGAGGACATTTTGTTTACAGGGGATGCGATCCCTATGGCAGTGAATAAAAAATATTCTATGCCAGAAGAAGATTATTTACAAGCTATTTCTACATTGAAGGCTTTACTAAATCGTATAGACAGTAATACAACAGTTATCTGTGCTCATCGGGGAGTCCTAAGGGAGCCAAGCAAGTACATCCAGTTACGAATCGAAAACATGGAAGCTAATGTCCAGAAAATAAGGGAGCTTTGGGAAAGTGGATTAACAGATATTTCTAAATTAGGAAAGGAAGTTTTTGGTAGGCAAGCTTTAGGATATTATCCTATTTCTTCCCGGATTGGATTAAAAAGCACTGTTAATTCCATTATAAAGGGAATAAACACATAGATAGAGGGAAAAAAGTAAGGAAAGGGGATTTTTTCCTAAAAAAGCCCTTGACTGAGGTATTTCATGCCACCGTCAGGGAATATAGTGACTATTGATCCTTGTATTGACATTTTATTTTGTTGCAATAGCTTCAAAACCCCTGTAAGTGCTGCTCCAGAGCTTGGTCCCACTAGGAGAGAGGCTTCCGAACTTAAACGTCTGGTCATAGCTACAGCCTCATCATAGGTAACCGTTATTGTTTGATCAACTTTCCCAACTTGGAATATTCTCGGAGTTTCACTGATTTTCATGTTTTTTAGCCCAGGAATTGGCGTTTCCTCAGCAGGCTCTACACCAATGATCTGTATTCCCGCTTCTTGCTGCCGTAAATACTGACTAACACCCATAATTGTGCCACCACTACCAATTCCAGCTACAAAATAGTCAATTTCTCCTTTAGTTTGGTGCCAAAGCTCTGGACCTGTAGTTTGAAAGTGGGCCTTGACATTTGCAGGATTGCTAAACTGATCTAACATGACATAGTTAGGATTACGAGCAGCAAGTTCTCGGGCTTTGTGAATAGCACCATCCATGCCACCTTCACCTTGTGAAAGTACCAATTCAGCTCCATAAGACCGCAATATTGCCCTTCGTTCGGACGACATAGAATCGGGCATCACAAAAATGACCCGATAGCCCTTAAGCCGACCAATCCAAGCTAGCGCAATACCAGTATTTCCACTTGTTGGTTCAACAATAACACTAGAGTCATCAAGTATGCCAGAACGCTCGGCTTTTTCGATCATCCACAACGCAGGTCGATCTTTCACCGATCGTCCAAAATTAAACATCTCTAACTTAGCAAAAACGCGAATTTTATTAAAATTGCTAAAAATAGAGAGGTCTGTCAGCTCTACAAGTGGGGTATTACCAATCAAATTGATTGGAGACGAATAAGAAACGGGTTGAGTTATTTCTTTCTCTTTGTAAGCAAACATGTTCACCGCGCACAGTGAGCACCTCAAGGAAAACGCATTTGAATGAGTCTTTTATGCCTTCGTAAAAAGAAGAAATTATTCAAGACCAAAGGATGAGATTATCCATGCAGGATCAAGTTACAAAACAGTTGGAAGGAGTAAATAACCAAATTAAAACGATTTTAACGAAATGGAAGCAAGATTCTGCTACAAATCTAATAAAATTGGTTGGCGCTGGTGAGTTACCAGACGCTAAACTTGATTCTATTGAACTTACTAACCTGCTTGAAGAAAAGAAGCAATTAGAAGATATGATCAAAACAATGTAGGATGGTCTTTTCTAAAAGTCATGCTATGGCTTCTAGAATTTTTTTAAGAAACTGGTGCTCTGGTACTCTTCCTTCAAATTCAACCTTATCATTGATAACAATCTTAGGGACAACTTGCACCTTGTGCTGTTGCGCTAAGTCTGGAAACTCTATTGCTTCAACCACATCAGCCGTAATGTGTGAATTCATTATTGCAAATTGATGGGTCATTTGGACGACTGAAACGCAATAAGGACAATCAGGTGTTACAAAGACCTGAATGTGGACATTTTGGGTGATCTCGAATAATTCCTCTCGAGTTTCAGGGGTCAATATAGGAGTACCACGGGACGCGTCGACTATTGCACTAATAAATGCTCTAAACTCATAACCTGCTGGAATGCCAAAGAACCTAATTTTATAGGGAGCTCTGCCATGGATAAGTAGTGCGGGGTATTTATCAATACGATATTTCGCTGCTTTATCAGTTGTGCTATCACAATTATAGGTTTCCGCAGAAACTTTGTCGGAAAGACCTGCAATTTTTTCTGCAAGCTCAACAGCTTGATTACAGTATTTACATTCTTTAGCTTCTGTAAAAAAGGCTAGAATCTTGGCTTTCCCTTCAAGTTTTTCAAACTCAGCTTTCACTTGTTCCATAACTCTGCTATCAATTTCAATTGGCAAAAGACTGACCTTCAACTAACCTTATCGTTAACTATCACTTTAAAAATAAACCAGTGGGATATGAATTTTCCTATGTGCAAAACTGCTTTTATGTATACTGACAAATATCTTGACTATTGCCCCAGTATGCACCCCTACTGGAATATCACCCGATTTTCTATCGTTTTTGAATTGGTTCGTACATTAGGATGGTTTGGACATCCTTCAATTCAAGTGTATGAACCTCAACAAGCTACTGACGAAGAAATACAGACCTATCATCATCCGCTTTACGTTAAAAAATTAAAAGAACTAGGTGGGAAGGGTTATGGAGAAGATTACCGATTCGGCCTTGGAATGGGAGATAATCCAATTTTTAAAGGAGTACACGAGGCCTCCGCCCTCATAACCGGTGGATCTATGAAATTAGTCGATTTGGTACATGAAGGAGAGGTGGATCATGGGTTTGCCTTTCTCGGTGGGCTTCATCATGCCCATCCCGCTCGAGCTTCTGGTTTCTGTTACTATAACGACCCTGTTCTTGCCATCAAGAAGATGTTAGACCTCGGATACAAGCGTGTTCTATATTTTGATAGTGACTGCCACGCAGGAGACGGTACTCAAGAGGCATTTTATAATAACCCCAATGTGCTGACAATTTCGTTTCATCAATCGGGACGTTACCTGTTTCCAGGTACAGGGGATGTGTATGAAGCAGGGGATGGAAAAGGCGAGGGATTCTCGGTGAATATGCCATTTTTACCCTATACGACCGATGAACTCTGGCTTCACGCATTTGATGAGATCGTTCCTCCTCTGTGGAAAGCATTCAAACCGGACTTCGTATATTGGCAATGTGGGGCGGACGCACATATCCATGACCCACTCACTCAACTTCAGCTGACAAATACCCTGTATCAAAAAGTCGCTAAAAAAATTCATCAATTAATCCATGAAACAACCGCTCAAGGGCGGCTTGTACTGGGAGGTGGAGGTGGCTACGACCCTGTTCATACAGCAAAGGCATGGTCGATAATTCTTGCGGAACTCGCAGAAATTAACATCCCTGCCGAAGTACCTGCGGAATGGATAGCATACTGCAAAAAAGAATGGGATATCGATGTAGATGCCCCTTACTTAGATATTTCAACATCATTAGACATTAAGGACTTTATGCAGGCTGAAATAGTGACCAATGAAACTATTAATGAACTAAAAGAACGTATTTTCCCTTTTCATGGATTATGAGCGAGTCTATCTGAAAGATAATTCAACAAGGGCTGTTAATTCATCAAGGTTCTTTGTCTTAAGCACTTGTTTGCGGAATACAGCGGCATTTACCATTCCTTTAAAGAAATGGGCTGCTTGTTGCTTAACGAAATGATATGGTAGGCAAGGATTCTTCTGAAGTAACAATTCAATGTACTTAAAAAAGGCAGAATATTGCTCAACTTCATATGTTTCGGGGCTTATTTGTCTATTTTTTGGTACAAAAAGTAATGGATTGCCTCTTGCAGCGCGACCGACCATTATCCCATCACATTTTTCAGTTGCCTTGAGGAACTCTATTTGGTCTCTCGAATTAATATCTCCATTTCCTACAATAGATATCTCTGCTTCCTCTTTTATTGCAAAAATACGTTTCCAATTAGCTGGGATGCTATAGTCATCCGTGCCAAGCCGTCCATGTATTGTTACAAAATCTAAAGACTCCGTTGCAGCAAGATGTACGATTTGATCTGCAATATCTCGATCCCAGCCTAGTCGAATCTTTAAACTTACTGGAAGATCCGAGACTGAGGTACATGTCTGTAATATAAGTCTTAAACGATCTAGGTCATTTAAAAGAAAAGCACCAGCCCCCTGTTTTCTCACAATAGTCGCGGGACAACCTGCATTGATATCAATAAATGAAAATCGCCCTAATTCTACACAAAATTTGATAGCCTTTCTGAATGCTTCTGGTTCTCGTCCATACAGTTGAACGCCAACGGGTTGTTCTTCAGGTGTGGAAGCAAGTAGACTCTTTTGGGCTTTTTTTTGATTTGCAGGATAGGATAATGCCGTTGAAGACACCATTTCGGTTATAACGATATCACAACCGTATTTACGGCATAAGAGACGGAAAGGAAGGTTTGTAAACTTTGCCATAGGAGCAAGAATTTGAGGGCAAGCATTCTGAGTTTGGGATAGTACAATAGACATGACGTGTAGACCCACTAACTTTTTCAGAGCATGGAGATCGCTAAAACACTGTAGGACCTATGAAATATATAGAGACCAAAAATTTTTGTGAACTAGAAAATAGAAAATCCATCCACATTCAGAAATATATTTTGGTGTTATCCGCCTCAATTAGAAAAAATAGAGGCATTTTCCTCTAAAGAAGAGGATAATACCCCTTTATTATGGATAATGGGAATGTTGATGTGAAGTCCAGTAGTACATTAGCCCTTTCGGTTGTATCTCAATATGACAATAGTAGTTACACAAATGCCTAGACTGAGAAAAACAATAGCGAATATATTAGATGGCAATTCTGCAACAGGATAAGTGGAATCGACCAAGAAGACATCGTTTTGGCTTTGTTGCTGCGGTTGGCGTACAGGAGCGAAACTAAAGAGATCGGTGGCATTTATAAGATAGGGATTGGGGATGTTAATAGGAACATAAGGCCAAGGATCGTAAATCACGAAGAAATCATCATTGTAAACCCCAGGAGTCATATTTGGATCATCATGTCCCGCAATAACCTTCGCATGCCCTTGATCGGTCCTACCTTCCCAGCTATAGGTATTTTCAGCTGGCCAATCATTATGATCTAGCCAAAGAACCGGTCTTCCTTCGCCTAACAAAGTGACCAATTGCGCTGGCGTCAGCGCGCCTTGCCACGATGCTCCTGCCCAATTAGTAGTTCCAGATCCAGTTCCCCAAGCTCCGCTTTGTGTTGGATCACCATTTAATGGATCACTGTATTGGTGAAAAGCAGTATCAACCGCATATGCAAAAGCACTTTGAACCTCAAATCCATTATTGGATTCATGGTACATACCAGCGCCATGAGTCTGAATAATACCATCACCAGGGGTTTCTCCGCCGCTGTATTTTCCACTATCATAGATAGTATCTTGATCCGCGTTAGGAGAGGTTTGTCCTCGATAAATGGCGATCATTGCAATACTCGCTGGTGCACAGTAGGTGGCACAATGAGGACAACCATGAACAGGAAGTGCATGGTTCCAAGGATGAATGGAGGCATTTGGCGGTAATGCTGCATCACATAATAGAGTTGTGTCTTTGTGTTGATAGAGGTGGATAATAGGGATTTGTATTTGAGCTACACTAGGGCGTGTTGGGATGAAACAGCCTATACTTAACACTAAAAGCAAAATTATAGGAATAGTGGCTTTTTTCATGAAGAGCTCCACCTCAAAGTATTATACGACTAATCTTCACTAAGGTCTTTAAAGGATTTCAAAGCGATTAATCGGAAAAAAGGATCAAATTTTGTCTTAAATTAAAGTGAAAATAGAAGTAACGACTAACTTTGATTTCATGAAAATCAAAGAGCTCGCTCAAGAATTTCATGAAGAGCTTGGTCATTTAACACAATAGGATTATAGCGCATACTCGAAGATTTCTTTGCCTTTTCCACTATAACAGGGAAGTCTTTTGAAGAAATTCCCGCGTGACTCAAAGAGGGAATGTTCAGGTCCTTTGTTAACTTGTAAAGAAATTCCACAACCGCTTCATGAGCTTCTTTTGGACTGTTGAACCTTTTTCCTATGAGAAAATTTCCAATGTGTGCATATTTTTCTAGAACTGGATGATTTGGGTCCTTTTTTTGGAGCTCACGAATGTTGATCTCAACTGTTGGAGCAAGTAAGGTCGCACATATCGTACCATGAGGAATTGGAAACATGCCGCCTATAGGCGAAGCATAAGCATGAACCACTCCCAGCCCCACATTGGCTAGACAAATTCCACCCAGTAGAGAAGTTAATGCCATCGCTTGCCGCGCTTGAATATCATCCCCTGATGAATATGTTGTTCGAATTGATCCTGCAGCCGTCTTCATTCCGAGTTTTGCTAAACTATCGGTGATAAGTTGCGCTTTGTTTGATGTATAGGGTTCAATAACTTGTGTTAGGGCATCCATACCGCATCTTGCTGTCACATCAGGTTGTACGGTAATCATTAGGGCAGGATCAACTATTGCAACTAAAGGAATTAACAACGGGCTACGAATGCTAGCCTTAAACCCTTCTTCCTTGGCAGAAATGACTCCATTTTTTGTTACTTCGCTTCCAGTTCCTGCTGTTGTAGGAGTGGCGATATAGGGAAGTGCAGGTTTGGTGATTTTGTATCCTTTCCCAATTATTTCCATATAATCTCGCGCTGACCCACCATTCGTGATTAATCCTGCGATGGCTTTCCCAGCATCTACTGCGCTACCACCACCAATACCAACAACGGTCTCAGCGGCAAAATCTTTTCCTTGAATAACACCCTGATCTATCATTTCAATGTCAGGTTCGCCTTTAACAATAAAGAATGAGGCATCGATGTTATTTTCTGGTAGCGTTTCATCAAGAATCCGGCGTGCACCCCCCTGTTCCAATGCACCTTCATTGGCTACAATGAGAGCCTTAGACCCATAATTTTTGATTACTGCTCCAATGTTCTGGAATTGACGGGTACCAAAAAGAATCTGCGGTGTATGAAGAAGTTCAAATTCCATGAACTAACCTCTCGATTCCCTCTACTTAGCCTTAAACCCTTCAGGTGCCTCTGGAAAGAGACTTTTATGTTTAATACCTTCCCGTGGCTTTGCCATCATCTCTTCTACAGTATCCCGCCATTTTTGATAGTGACTGGTGTCTTTGTGGGCGAGTGCGCCATCTTCGTCGACGTAACATTCATAGAGGAAAAATCTATTGGGATCATCTAAGCATTGTAAGACATCGAACCTTAGATTTTTGGGTTCATTGACACTATTTCTTGCATTTTCTAAAGTTGCTTCAATAAACGCTTCTCGATATTCAGGTTTAACCCGTACGGTTACACATGCAATAAACATACAATTCCGCCTCATATTGGATTTTCAAAGAAAAATATCCTATTACTTGAATACTATACTTTGCTGATATTAATACTGTAGTGATAGATTAGCTATACTGTATTAAGGGGGAGTGTCTTTAAATTTCTCAGAAGCTGGTTCTCCGCCAATACCCCAATGGGATTTTGGAATTTCATGTACTATTACTTCAACAGCATGTATAGGGATCTCCATATCAACAAAAACCTTGGTAATTCCTTCAATTACGGCCTTAGCTTTTTCATGTCCGAAACCTTCCCAGACATTCACATGAACAACTGGCATTATTTTCTAACTCCAATTAAAATGCATTTCAACTTAATTAATGGATCCTTTATGAAGGTTCACATTTACTTCTCTTTTACTTCTCTTTGGCTAAGAATTCGGTAGAAGATCTCATATCTACATCTAAATATTGTTTAATTAGTTCCCGTCTATTTACTAAAGAACGAAGATTATCAGAAATGATTGTTGCTTTATATTGGAATGCAGTCACTAAGTATGGAACATCTTTAGATTCTAAATCTAACAATCTCGCAATAATTTGGTATTCAGGGAGACGCTTTGTTTCAGTAATAAGTGAATCAGCGAATGGGTGTTCAAATTTCATTGAAATATTTTCATGAGCACAAAAATCCCAAAAAAGTGATTCAAGTTCAGTATAAGGAATTGATATACGACGGGAAAGTCGCTTAAATACTCGAAATACTTCTACCACCATATAACTGGTAAGAATGATTTGATAGTTGTGTTGTAAAATTCTATCTCTGATAACAAAGCTCGGTTGAGTTACTATTTTGATCCAGATATTACAATCCAAAACAAGAGGAATAATGTCCTCCTGTTTATGTTTTCCATGATTAATTCTCCAGATCCTCCAACAATTCCTTCGCTACCTCAGAACGAGCGGCTTGAATCTCTTGGCCTAATACCTCTTTTGGGATTTCCTTTAAATGCGTAATCATTATTTTTAAAGCGTCTTCTGGTGTATGTCGATGTGAAATAGGTACGACGGGCTCACCTCCAAGTAATGAAAATAGTTTACGACGAATAAGAAATTCACGAATTGCTTCACGGGTTAATTCAGCCTTACTCTTATAACCAAGTTGTTTTAAGACTTGTTGAACAGTCTCATCAATCTTTTTGCTCATTTTAAGCGTCCAAACAATATCATCTCGAGAAGAAGACAATTTAAATACCACAGTATTAGAATAAATATGTCTGTATTAAAAGGTTTATTCCTGATTTTTAGCATGGTTGGGATGGTTTGCCATCGCAATAAAAGCGTATTTTAAGGTAGATTTTACAACACTGATCTAGGAGGAAGTCGAATATGTGTTTTACAGATCGGACAAATGCCTTTAATCTTTAGCCACTCGCGTAAATGTGAAGAGTGAAAAATGTGTTTACATTGTGGGCACGTTTCAACTGTTGCCCCATAGTAAAGGCGACGACGACATATTAAACAGATCATTACTTTTTTTTGGCAAGCAGGACAAACCTTCTCGGATTTCTTTAGTAAATGACCGCAGTGAAAACAAGCCTCAGCAGACCCCACATCGGCATATTGCCCGCGAGGTGTTTCTTTTTCTAATGACCGCTCAATTTGCTCCGATCTAAAGCGGTTTCTTGCTTTTAGAAAATTCAAAGCTTTTAGTGTGTGTGTTAAAGGCAAATCCGCAGCTATGATGAATTCTTCTAAAGAATTAGTTTGAATACGCGATAATAATGGTCTAATCCGTGAATAAGCAATTTGAGAGATATTATTTCGTTCAGGTGGCGGTATGTTCATTGAAACATCTTTAAGTCCTTCATAATAGGCTAGGCTGGCTTTTGTAGTCCAAATTCCAGTATCAGAGGCAATTGCGATATCGAGTAAAGAGTCTTTGTCCTGTCTAGCGCGTAGAATTCGGGGAATGAGTTCATTAAGTCTGTTCCTTTGCCTCCCTGGAAGTTCTTTCCATTGAATGGGGTTTTGAAGGACTGTTTTAACGAAACCTACTGCTCGTTTGGCTTCTAAGGCTCCACAGTTGAGAATTTCAGCAACCTGATCAAGTTGAGTGGCTTCTTCCTTAAGAAGAGGGAGAATATGACGAGTATTATAATCAAGTTCTAAGATTTGATTCAGAGGAAGAACGTCAAGTTTGATCTTTACGTCGCGATTTATATGCCGTATAACCTCGGGTATCCTGTTGGATGGAATGCCAAGAGCAGTTAATGCTTCTATAGAGAGATCCTCTAATTTTCCAAAGTTACGAAGGATTTGACGTGAATAATCTTCGAGTTCATCAAAACTTAGAAATGACATCGGGTCTCATCTCTTTACAATTATGGCTGAAATCAAAACGTCTTTTTCCGTCAGTTGACGAGCTTCTAGGTACTCTTTTATTGCTTTTTTCTTCTTCTCAATTGCTTCGGAGGGGGAAGAGGCAATTACTTCTTTAATAATATTTTTCCATTCGATCTCATCTGTGGTAGGATTAGTTATACCGATTTGAATATTAAACCCTTTTTTAGATCGTTCCCTACTTTGTTGAAATGTTGGTGTTTCTATTTCAAGTATTTCAGGAGGGGGATACTCGAGGACGGCCGATACTAGAATTTGATCCTGATCCAAACCGAGTTGCTTGAGATACTCTAGAATTTCAACCTCAACTTTAGCTATCGCTCTTGGAGGAGATGAAGCGACAATACCGGATGAAAAAGTCTCCCACCGAAAATCATCGGGATTTACATCATCGGGTATTCCTATCAGAACTACATAGCGGTTCATTGCAGAGAAACGCCTTCAATAACAATTCTTTATAGTCGCATTCACCAGCATCTAAGAGCTCAAGATCACCTAGGTTTCACCACACACTTGAGATCCCCTTTGTACCTTATGGTACAGTGGTTTTAATCTCCTTTGGTGAAAGTTTTTTCCGAATTATCTTGAGAACTACGCCTGCTGAGGTCGGATCGGGACACCGTACAAATTCAGTAGTGATTCCTTTTGGATCAATCACCTTTTCATAGGGAGTGCCTCCATACGTCCAAGGAAGCTTTCCATCATACTCAAGAACACGAATCATGATATTCGCACTATCAAGTAGCCAAGAACAGACTTTTGCCTTATCATCTGGGTAACGATATTTATCACCAACTTTGTGATACGGGCAACCACTCTCAAATATCTCAAGTTCAAAAGAGTATTTCCTTCTAGCCATCATTAGACCCCAAAAGATCTACTAGATTAATAATCGCTATCTATTTCTTTATTGTTGATGTTTAGAATCACTTGAATCTCCCAGTATGTAAATCTCTCGGTATGTATAACAAAAGGTCGTACAGGTTGATTTTCGGGTTTATCGGTTTCTTCCAATCTTTCTAAATATTCTTGTTGTGCTTTCAGTTGTTCTGTTGCGTCTATTCTCATTAACCACTTAAAAATTCCATGTGATATGGAATAGGAATACGGCACAAAGTAACTTTATATAGCATCCTCAATTTTCTTATTCTCGTACATGCTGATTTTCATGAGAGGCTGGAAAAAATGCGAAAAAGTCTAGTAATTATGTGTATACTAATCCTCGCTCCAGGTATAACGATAGGTTACGCAAGTCCGAACGCGAATTATGTAGATGGAGCAGATGTTGCCGACCCTACTCAAGACATTGATTATATCAATGTGACGCAGGGATGGATCAATGTGACCTATGTAGCTGCGCCAAATATAGTCTCAACTATATATCAACTCTCTCTTAGTTACACCGGCATAACTGAACAAGCTTATCTTGATGGTAGTGTTGCAGTGGTGGTTGAAAACACCACCGCTTGGAATATTGTAGCTACTGTTTCAGGGTGGGGTGCAATTTATTTTAAAATTCTAACTATACTTCCTGGTGTCGATCAGTATCCCAATGATGGCAGTTATGCTGGTCCCGATCCTGATGCACTGTCAGAACTTTCCGTGTTCCTTGCACTCCCACTACTGGCGGGTTTACTGGCAATTTTCGCGCTATATCGGCGTAAGTGAGGTAATATTACCCAACTTTTTTACTTTCTTTTTTAGCTACGCTCCGTCTCATTCTTCCCTTCTTTTTCTTTCAGGGCTTCATTCAGTAATTCCTCAATAACAACCAGAATGCCTTTATACTATGCATTATTTTAGAATAGTCGGTGTTTTGTAAAAAGCACTCAATCTTATTATTAATTGAAACGAAATACTTCTCTATCCTTCTGCATACATCCCCTTATTCTGCTCTTGGTGAATGGTTTCTAGAAGCCTATATTCGGGAATAGGAATGCCATCTTGTAATTGTGTCTTTTCCCAATCCTCATAACTGCATTGATGACGAGCGCGGGAGAGATGCCTTGTACAGAGAAAGATACCGATTGATTAGTCGGTGTGTTCCCATTAAACTCAACTAAGTTTTTTTTAGAGAGGTTTAAAGTATCTCTAGAGCTTTCAATGAATAGCTCAAAATCCTATAACGAAGCACTATAACAATTTATGCTTTGAGTAAAAAAAACTGTTTAATTCCTGAAATATATAACTATCTTTCATGTTTAAAGAAAAAAGAGGATTAATGTTTGTTCATTAATCTGTCTTCACTTCTACAGTTACTGTTTTAGTCTCTGTCTGTTTCTTAGTTCGCCGTTTTCGGCGGGATGGTGTAACAATAACCTCAGGTTTGAAAAAGAACTCATTCTCAGCGATCAAATCTCCAAGTAACACCGACACAATCGCAATTACAACTTTAGGAAGAAGATCGTCAGGGTATAAATAGATCAAACCAGCAATTAGAACAATCACAGTTACTATATACAGAACATACATTGGTTTCATGAGTTTCATGAGCCCAATACCCGATACAAGAATAACAATCCCTACTATAATCAAGAAAACAGCTATAACTGTAGCCTCTCCATCGATCAGATATTCATCAGGCCATTCTATCATCTTTACGTCTTCTAGCGATAGTACTCCAGCGAGGGCGGTGATTGCTCCAAGAGCGATAGTAATTTTTGCCAGTAACTTTATAGCGTACGGAGCCTCGTCTGGGTCGATTCCTGCTTTTTTCAAAGCTTTCTTTTCATCTTCAGCCAGTACTCCTAAGAAAAACTCGTTTTCTGCTAATAAATCACCTAAAATAAATCCAAAAAGGACAACAGCAACCTTTGCGACTAAATCTTCGGGGATAAAGAAAATAACTCCAGCAATTATCCCGATGGCTGCAATAACAAACGTAAACCAAGCTAGTTTGTTAAGTCGTAGCAAGCCTACGCCAGAAAGTGTGATAATAAGTCCTCCGATAGCAATTAAACCGCCTTGAAGACCAGGATCGTCAAAGGCATCAATCTCTAGGATTTCCCCTGCAAGAAGAACACCTATGCCCAAAATCAGTAAACCTGCAATAATCACAGCAAATGATAGAAACTGGATGGCTGTGGGCGCTGTTCCGAAAAAACTTTTCTTTTTACTACTCAAATTATCCAACTCCATCTTTGGAATGCATTTGGGGTGAAAGGTAAACAAGTT
>JAEOTF010000305.1 GCA_016840025.1 Candidatus Hodarchaeota archaeon | reverse complement strand
TGGCAAAATGTAATAACATACTTAATTCAAGCCTATTACATATTCAAGGGCTTTCAAATTGGATCAATAATGACTTTTACTTAAAAGAATGCTTGTATTCGCTCATTAAACATCAAAATGACACTGGAATTTTACCTTCATCGTTTAATAATCTCATTAGCTTAGTCCAAAACATTCCTTCTGAGTTATCAATCGAAAAACTGTACCTTCTTAGAGATTTAGGATTACTTGTTAAAAGAAGAAAAGAAGATCCAAGAATTTCAAAACTAGGCTCTGCAATTGGATATCTAACACGAAGAGATACAGTGATTCAATCTTTACTCAATCTCTTCAATCTAAACCCTGTTTACTGTATATCAGAAATAGAAAAAGTAACTTCAATACCATATTCCACTTTTATTCAGGCTCTGCTGGAACTCGAAAAAGAAGGAATCGTATCCCCTCTTGTCATTAACAATTATCGAAACCTAATTCTCTGGATGAAAGAGTCATCAGAAGAAAATATATCTCAATGCATATATCAGCTCGAGCAGAAAGAAAAGATAATTCTTGAAGTACTAAATTCAGTACATTTTAAGCTACACTTGCGTAAAATGATTGAAAATCCAGTTATTATTCAAAATGGTTTAACGTATCCATCAGCAAAACTTGTCCTTGAAAATTTAGTCAGTAAAGGTACAATTATGCAAAATGGATTCGGACTGTACCTCTATCCGTGGGAGAATCGGATTATTAATATCTTGAATGAAGAGAAATACGCGTTTTTAACAATCGAAGAGGTCATGAAAAAAGCTTCATTACCTCCAATAGAAAAGGTTAGAGTTAGAGATATTCTGGTTAAACTAGAAAAAGAACGGAAGATAGTGAGAACTGCTGATGGATTATGGGCAATTGCCTTGGATGAAAATGATAGAAAAAAGCGCGAGTATATCTTTTTAGTAAATAGATGCAAAATAGACATTATCACGATATTAGCAGATAATGAAAGTGGCTTGTTGGATACAAGACTCGTTTCATTTGTTAGTAATTATTTTAACAAATATGAAGAGGAAATAGGCTACTCCGTGGACAGAACGAGCATAATCAATGATTCAATAAGGGAGCTCTTAGAAAATAAGGAGATTTTTGTTGATATGAGAGAAATGATCATTAACCAAAGACGGATTATTAAACTCTCAAAATAGATTTTCTAATCACTTAGCGATATTGCGAGTTAATTATTTTTCAGATTATATTCGCAGATAGAGAATAATGGACAATTCATACAAAGTGGCTGAATTTTACATACCGTTCTTGTTAAATCCAGAACAGCGTAATTAAATCTTCTGTGCTTTGTTTTATGAGTCAATTTATCCACAAGTTCTCGGAACCATTTTTTCCGCCTTAATTCTCCTTTTGATTTTATATTAAATAATCTTGACCATAATCGTACAACATTACTGTCAATGATTGGTTTTCGTACAAAGCCATGAAATGATAAAAATGCTGATGCAATATATGGTCCTACCCCCGGTAATGATATCAGAGCACAATAATCAAAGGGTATTTTGTTCAGACGACTTAGAACATGGATGAGATTTATGATATTAGTAATTCTCCAGTTCAAACCTAGAGGATGTAAAACCTGTCTTATCTCTTCATCGTTAGCTTGATAAGCTTGATCAATTGAAGGGTACTGATTACAAAATCGGATATATACTGGTATAACTTGTTCTGCTCGTGTGCGTTGGAGCATTACTTCTGCGATTAAAGCATGAAATTTATTATTGGTTTCACGCCAAGGAAATAGGTCATAATGATCCTGTCCCCATTCTAAAAGTTTATTTTGAAGATTTTTAATTCTGTTTTCGCTTAAATTCAAAGCAAACAATCATGTAACCTATGTAAGAAAGTGGTATAGAAACATTACTTGATTGATTTTTATGTGAACTATGCTTTCAGTAAAGCAGTTTTGATTGCCGAGCCTACAGCTTGTGCTAATAATGGAGGAACAGCGTTCCCAATTTGTCTGTAAGCTTGAGATCGTGATACAGGAAAACAATATGTATCTTTGAATGATTGAAGTCTTGCTGCTTCTCTTACTGTCAAAGAACGGGCTTCACGAGGATGAATAAACATGTTACCATCTTTCTGGAGATGAGCGACTATGGTAGATGATGGTTCCAACGGGTTTTGCTTTTTGTATTTATCTCGAAATATGTCTGTTCGGTATGGTTGAATGCGTTGTGGTAAATTTCCAATATTCCACGACACTCCTTCTCCTAAAAGTTTATAGATAGTTAAATCCCGCAAATTATGACCTCTACATTCATGATTAAACAACTTCATATCTTTCCAAGATTTATCGGGAGGAATATTGCGGGCCCATTTTTGATATTCTGAGATTGCTGGTATCGTGTAATTTTCTACTTTTTTTGGGGGCATTTCTCCATTAGGTGTA
>JAEOTF010000304.1 GCA_016840025.1 Candidatus Hodarchaeota archaeon | reverse complement strand
GATCATTCTCCCCTTCGCTATATCCAAACCTCCTAGATATCAAGGAAAAGTTTGCCCGGCATTGTGGCGTTCCTTGTAATGAAAATGATCTAAGAAAAGATACCACTTCGTTTATTAAATCTATAAGAGATATCTGTGAAAAAGTGCTAGAAGCAAATACAACGTTAAATATCAGAGAAGATATCAAACAGAGAATCGAGGAAGTTGCCGAGGAGGAACGTGAGCAAGCTGAACTAGAAAAGAACCTTGATATCTTCTTTGACGGATTAGGGATCAGTGAATATCCTTTATCAGGCATTTTAGGATTGTATAATTGTTGGGGAGAGAAAGAGGAAGTAAGCGTATGGAAATCACTTAATTCCGAAATCTTGAGAAGGCTTTTCGATATACATGAAGTGAGGGATTTTAATCTTGAAGGATTAGTTCTCTGTGATAGAGCTTTAATATCCCCAGACGGACGTTCTCTTGTTACATTTTTAGGAGAAAAATTTTCTGTTTCAGCCCGATATTCAGTACCCGAAACTGCTGTTGGAAGCTGCCGTGTTAGGCTTGTACATAAACGAGAAATCCTGGAAGATCGTGAAATTTCATCCTTAGAAGGTACTGAAAATATAGATATTAATACAGAGGATTTTTTTACAAGGTATAGCAAAAAGCCAATTCTTCTCAAAATTCAACTATCTTTAGACAATAATGCTGTTAAAGAATGGAAATTCCGATTACACGTGTGTGGAGAAGACCGACCTTTTATTATGTTAGTCACGCCGGTTTTTTCTGTTTTTGATGCTACTGAGGACTTTGATCAGGACGAGGAGACTGCTGAAAAACTCGAAGTAAATACACGAGTTAGAATTTATCTGTTCAATTTCTATGAAGAAACAATTCCATCATTATACTGCGAGGGTAATGAACTTAGTTTGGACAAGCAACAAGATGGAATCTTAAAATGTGATGAATTCATTGATCCTTCTGACTCGCCTAAAGGTCAAGCTTATGTCCGGGCTGAATTTGGGAAAAAGGTTGCTTCTGTTATCCTTGAAGCCAAGGATTTAATAAGAGGGGAATTTACTCTTGAAGATGAGCTTCGTGTTTGTCTTGCTCTGGGTAAAAAAGAGAGACTTAAAATACTCAAGGGTATTTTTGAAGGAATTGATAAAGAACCTTATACTGCCTTAGGGCAGATTGATGAAAGAGCACGCCAACGTATTTACTTGGGAAGAATAATGGAATTAGATGAATACGGTGGCGTCCCTATTATTGCAGACCTCTGTTCTTTTGGTACCCTTCAGCGGGCTCATAGGGATAACTCGGAATTTATCAGGAGGCTAGGGGAAAACTTGAGATTCCCCCCTGTTAAAATTAGTACAGAAGTAAAATCTCTTATAGATAAATACCATGAATCAAGAAATAAACTCTTGGATTATTTATATAAATGTTTCAATTTTAATCGCGGTAGGTTAGATCGGCCCCTATATGCAGCACTTCCCGTTTATATTGAAAATTTAAGTAAAGAAATCGAGAAATATATAACAGAATATATAGATATTTATGTTAATGTTCTGGATTATTTGCAAAACAAAATTTCCCAATTATCATGGGGGGAAACATTTATCCTAACATACTTAGACTGTGTAATAAATTGGGACAACAGCCACTATAAAAATTCTTTTTTCTTAATGGGGCCGTGGCATCCTCTTGTTGCTGCCAGACGCTATATGGTTCAAAAAAGTTTATACATAAGTTCAAGTAGATACCTGTCGAATAAAACAAGACATTCCTTTAATAGGTTAGCTGTACTTTTAGAACAGGTGCATGGTTACCGATGGTTTTTTTCACTTCACGATGAAGATACCACTTTAGAAGAGGCATATTCTGCTGCAACATCCGATCCCGGTTGGATGCTATTGGTCAAAGTAAGTTCCGGAAGGATAAATGTTGAAGACGTAGAGAAAATCATGGGATTCACTAGTATATGTCTTGGACTCCAGTCTAATCTATTACCTGTGAGCTGTGATTACATGGCACTTGGATACATGAAGAATTTTGTTCATGCTTATCCGACGAGGAGATCACTAAGCGCATATATAAAGAAAGGATATTCACCACGGCAGATATTGGATTCTGCATCACAACTTCTTTATAAAGAAGATGATATTACTTTTATTGGAGCACAATTGCCAGGTGGTGTCCATTTGTTCTTTGAAGATAGCTTAGAAGATGTCGAAAGATTAGAATGGAGAAAACCACCTCTATGTATATATGCTTATCACGGACATGATAGGCTTACTAGGTCAGATCATATAGACATGACTCTTTTTCCTCCTCTTAGAAAGATTGCTTTCTTAAGAGAAAATAAAAAATTTAACCTTCCACGAGGAAAGGGAGACGATTCAGTCTTTCATTGTCCATTAATGAGACTTACTGAGGGTGCTGATGGCACGCCTAGCAGTGTCGTTTTTGAATCTGATATAGGTTCACTAAGGGAGCATATGGGAGAGTCCATAGGGGCATCGTTCGTAGCTTGTCTGTCAAAAATCGCAGGATTGTTCTCAAATGCTATGACTGTTAATAGATCGCTTGGATTACCAATGCCCGAAGACATGAAATCCCCATGGACTATATTCCCTGGTCAGCAAGTAGATCCAGCTATTTTTGTGAGATACATTAGAGATGGCTACGAGCGATGGAATCAAGTACGAGCTCTATGGGACTATAAAGTTAGCTTAGAAGGTAGGTTGAACACCTACTATATTTTGTCAACTATACCTCCTGGATACAGTAATTCTCTTAAAGGCAGCAAAATATTGAATGGAGAAGATATATCAGCCGAGGTAATTAAAGAATTAGGAGAGATCGGAGTTGCTATTGGAACTGAATCAATGAGATCAGGCAAGAAAGCCCTAGGAGTACTCGGCATGGTCGCCGCGATTCGGCTTCTAAGGGGAATACCAGATCAGGACGTTTCACCCTTCTTAAATGATGATTCTCATATTGGAATCTTACTCCCGGTTGATCCGTTTGGATCATTTCTAGAAGGCCTCGATACAAAAAAGCGAGCTGATCTGCTTGCTATTCAACTTGGTTTATCAGAAGAAGCAAAATTAAATATTTCGTTTTGTTCCGTAGAATGTAAGTACGTAAGCGGCAAATTTGGAGAAGCCGATGTAAAAAGGGCGTTTCAACAAGCAAATGAAACATATAACTCGGTAGCAGGGCTTGTACTTAGAGGAAATGATAGCGAAGGTATACTAGAAAGATTAGCCCTATTAAATCTGATTGCTTTCGGGCTTCGGCTAAATGCAGAGGGTACTGATGTATGGTTGGAAAAAGAGCAAAAGGTGCTGAGCGCTATTATTCAAGGTAATATTAGATTAGTTGAGTCTCAAGTAAGATCATTACTAGTTACTTCAGAATGTGGAATGGACAAGGCCGAACTTAGAAAACGAGCTGGCTGGTGGATTAGGTTGGCTCCTGGACATTGGCCTGGAATTACAGATAGTGAAGAGCTAGATAAAATCAGGAAAGAATTGACTAAGATCTTTTCGAGGATAACAGGATTTAGCAAGGAAGAAAAGGGTGAGATTTTTATTGAGGATTTGGAAGGTAAAGAGGAAGGAATAGTAAGAGTAGTTGAACAGGTTCCCCAGCCGGAGGAAAAAGAAATCCAGCAGGCCGCTAGAAAATTTCCATTAATCCTCCTGGTTTGTAGCTTTAGGCAAGAACCCATATTTTATAATCCTACAGATAAGGATTTACCTCTAGACAATCTAAACATTATGATTACTGGTTCTTCAGGAAAAGGTAAAACTGCATTATTAAAATCGCTAATATGGGGATTAAGAGAACAATCAAAGAATGTTTTAGTCTTAGATTTCAAGAACGATTTTGCAAATGATAGACCATTCATATCCAGATCTCTACTAGATTGTCAATACGTGACTTTCGATGGACTTCCATATAATCCACTAATGCCAGTACCACTGATGCATCCAAGAACAAGAAAGCCTGTAATACACTCTGCGCGACACATTACTGAGGTAGCTTCTGTACTAAGGGAGGCCTATCGACTAGGAGTACAGCAAGAGTATGCAGTGAAAAAGGCTATACGAGAATGTTTTGAAGACTATGGCCTATCATCAAATGATATTTCGGAATATGACGAAAATCAGGAATTTCCCGATTTTAATGATGTAGGACGCAAACTAGCAGAGTCAAATCCTCTTGCACGCCAAAGATTAGATCCTTTATTTGATCTTGGGATTTTCAGGGATGAGTATAAGAATATTGGTTTTGAACAAATGATTACTCGTTCTCTAATCGTTCAATTGAGCGACATAGGCAGCAATGATGTAAAAAACGCATTAGCCCAAATTATCGTACTGTCTGCTCATAATTATTACAATTCAAAAGAGCAAACGTCGGAGATTCGTCAGTATTTTGTTTTTGATGAAGCACATCGAGTTCTCAAATCCAGTTTTCTCTTACAATTTGTTCGTGAATGTCGTGCTTATGGCGTCGGCATAATACTTTCATCCCAATACCCGACAGATTTTCCTCTCAACGTTTCCGGATCCATGGCTTCAAAGATCATACATGGAAGTGGAAGGGACGATGCTCAGGTCAAATCCATAGTAAACATACTTGGATGGCAAGGAGAGGAAATCGCAATTGCTGATATGGGTATGTTTGAAGCAGTTGTTAGCAATAATCAATATTCGAATGTCATGATTTATACGTTAGCATATCCTCAAGCTCTCATTTATTCATATCTTCAAAAAAATAAAAGTGCAACCCATGCTCAATTAAGCGAAATAAAGGGATTGGATCAAAATAGACTCATATATTTACTGAATTTTATGATGAAAGCAGGAATACTAGAGGAGGTAAATGGAAAGCTTAGCTTAATTAGTGTATCAGATTGATTTTAACATACTACATGTTTACTTCAACTTCACATCTCAATTACATGATGATTAACAGGGCGAAATCGCATACCTGTAATTAATAGGAAGTATCCACTCAATGGGGAGAAATACTACTGACAAATCATATGAAATTCCATCTAAATCATCAGTCCGTAAATTTCAGAAAGAACTTCTCAAGTGGTGCACGAATAATAAGCGTAATTTTCCTTGGAGAAAGAAGTCAACAAGTACTTATGAGTACGTAATCTCTGAGATTCTGCTCCAAAGAACAAGGGCAGAAACAGTGGCAAAGTTTTTTCCAAGGTTTATAAGTAAATATCCGTCCTGGAAAAAGCTTTCAAAAGCTAAGGAGAAGGACTTGAAAGGATTTCTTCAGCCAATAGGTCTCTGGAAGCGCAGGGCCTCCTCCTTATTATCTCTCTCAAAAGAAATGGAGAAAAGAAGAGGACACTTTCCAAAAACGAGAGATGAAGTGGAATCACTCCCTGGTGTTGGGCAATATATAGCAAGTTCGATCCTCTTATTTTGTTACAAAGAGCCAGAGCCTCTACTCGATACAAATATGGCTAGAGTCTTAGAGAGATATTTTGGCCCGCGCAAGCTTGTCGATATTCGATACGATCCATATTTACAAAGTTTATCTAGATTGGCCATACCGAGGAAAAAGGCAAAAGAATTTAATTGGGCAATACTAGATCTGGCAATGCTTGTCTGTAAAATCAGTAATCCTGATTGTAATAAGTGTTATTTAAATGAGAATTGTAGATTCTATAAAAATAAACATGAAAAGCAAGAAGGTTGCAGAATTGGAGGAAGAGGGTGATGAAAGTAAAACATGACTTTATTCAATTCCATAATAACGAGGAAAACATTGACCATTGTATTCAAGAGACGCAAAACAAAAAAGCTTGATTGGGAGTGAATTATATTTTCAAAATATAAGATAGATTACCAATGACGATTGCTGAGCTTCATGGAAAGATAAGTCGTACAGGAGAAAATCTTTCAGAACGATTAGAAGATTTACTAACATCTGATGTTTTTTCTGCATGTCGATATGTCAGGCCAAATATTTTATTACTTCCTTTTTTGCTCCAAGCGATAGGATTGAAGGGGATACCTTTGCAAAATCTTGTAAAAAATCAAGTAGAAAGAGCCAGATATTTATTTTGGCCTCACCTTACTAGGTCTGAGCCGGATGTGTTAATTTCTCTTGAGTTTTCTTCAGGAAATATCTTTATTGTCCTTATTGAAGCAAAGTATTTTAGCCCTAAATCGAGCTCACCTTTAAGCGAACCAGAGCTTGAGATAGCTGAAACGCCTCGAGATCAGCTCGCAAGAGAATATGAAGATCTATTTGATGCACACAAAGTTTTTCATGTCCCTGTATCAAAGATTAAAGGAAGAGCTCTTATTTATATAACCGCCCACAGAGCAATTCCAATAAACTCAATTAACGAGTCTATTGAGGAGATCAAGAAATTTCATTTAGAACAGGATGAAATCAACATTTTTTGGACAAGCTGGTTTAATCTTCATCCAATTATTTCAAGAATAAAGGACGCCTTGCATTGGGAATATCCAATTCTGGGGGACTTGCGCCAATTACTTGAGCGAAAACGTCTGGTTCATTTTAAGGGATTTAGTTTGGATTTACTTTCAGAAATTCCAAATGGTTCTCTATATGCCATAGAAGTTGAAAAAAGACCTATCCACTATGCATTTGCTCTAGCTGAAGAAACCTTATTAACTCGCCCAATTTTCTATTCATCCAGAACCGAAACTTGTAGATATGAATGGCATATTTCAGCAAAACCTTTGGTTGGAAAAATATATAAAGGAGATGCTCTATGAGTGAACAGTCTAACGATATAATGACGACATTTCAAAATTTAAAAACAGTCTATCAGGAAACGGCGAATCTTTTGCAGGACGCAAGTAGCATCTTAGAGAAATCTGGATATCGCTGCCTTCATGGAAATACCATTGGAACCGAACAATCTAAGGATATTAATAATCCAATGTGGTGGATTACACCTTATGTTTCGAGATATTTTGCCACACAAGAGAATCCAGAAGAAATGAAAGCTATAGGTGTTTTCTTTGTTGATAGAGATTATAATCCGATTGAACCAGCTGTATTAATTGGCTGTTTCAAAATGAAGATGAATGAAAATGGTGAAGTTTTGCCCTATAATTATTGGTATCTTAGAGAAGCGTGGTTCACCTTGGCGCATGAGAGGAAACATAAAGTAGATTTGGAATTCGAAGGAAAATGGAATTTCTTTTCTGGGAAAGTAAGAGCAGTTCCACTTGATGAAATTAAGAACCAGCAGATGTTGAAAAACATTGTTATCGACTCGTTTCTTTCTCTGTCTTGTCTGTGATAAATAAGAGATAGAATTGGCCGATAAAAAGTTGACTCCAAAACTATTTCTGGATTTGGCTATAGAAAATGAATTTCGCCCGTTCGAATATCCGGATGCGTTCAAACTTTACCCAGAGATATACCTTTTATCAGCAGAAAAAGATCTCAATGAGAAATCATCCCATGGCGATTTAAATTCAGTTTTTAACAGTAAAAAGGCCGTCCATTGCCAAATAGATATGATTCTTTGGAATTTAGGGTTCTTTGAATTTCATAAATCTAATTTTCCAAGAAAGCTTCAGATTCTTGATGATTGCGGCGTGATTGCTCCCGGAATATTATCTAAATTAAACCACATTAGAAACTTTCTTGAACATGAATATCAGGATGTTGAAAGAAAAGATGCACAGGAACTTTATGATATAGCTCTCCTTTTTGAAAAGGCGACCAATAATTATCACTCTGAGATTGAGTTTGTAACTGATAAATATTTTGAGGGTGACTTCGGCGGAGAGATGGAAGAAGTCGAAGTAATTGAAAATCAAGGGAAAAAAAAGATCAAAATGTATTTACCGAGTGGAAGAATTTTCTTAGATCGAGAGAAACAAAATGTAGTCGTCGAATATAATTATTCTGATAATAGGCAACTCAGAAAATTAAGTAAGGTTATTAAGAAGAATGATTATGATGATTATCGTAGCTGGGTTAGCTTTTTAATGAGAATTCAAAAAATTTGAGGAGCATATAAGGTTTTTTAGAGTGAAGAAGAATTACTACAGATATGAAAATTAAAATACTAACATGGAATATGGGATATCTCAAACAAAAGAAGGAGATCCGTAATAAAGCTTGGGACTATCTCGATAATAAATTGTGTCCTGATATTGCATTGTTGCAAGAAGCAGTCCCTCCAGAGAATCGTTATTCCAGCGACAATCAAATATTTCTAAAAGTAGAAGAAAGAGATAAATGGTCCAGCGGGATTATTTCTAAGACTTTTCATCTCGAATATCTTGATCTAGTCACAATGTTAAATATGCCAAAGGAATTTAGATATTCAGTTGTGGCTGCAGAAATTTTGCTTGAGAACAATGCGATAGTAGGAAAAAATGTGAAGCTAACTGTTATTAGCATTTATAACAATATCCACAAGTTGAGAGGTGCGACAGGGAATCTTCATATAATCCTTTCTTATTTGACCCCCTTGCTATTGAACAAGTTTGGGAAAAGGGAATTTATAATTGGTGGGGATTTAAATACGAGCCTTCAATGGGAAAATCAGAACAGAAGATGGAGAGGTATGTCACAAAAAATATTGTTTGGTCGTATTGAGGATTTTGAACTCATCAATTGCACAAATAAATTTCATGGCCGGCATATACAGACTTATCGGGATAAACGAAGTGAGGTTCCCTGGCAGAATGATTACATATTCGTAAGCAAAGTATTGGAGGGTCGCCTGATATCATGCGATGTAGTCGATAATCCAGAAGTAAACAAACTGAGTGACCATAATCCACTAATTCTTGAGATAGCTTTCTAGATGTGCGATTTATTGGAAGAAAGATAGTCGAATGAAGATTAGATGGGAGCTTACTAATGAGGATATTTCAAGAATTCAGAGTTTTATGAATATAAGTAAAAATCATATATTCGTAAAACGTAGAACTAAACGAAATGTCGATATTAAATATATCCCTGAAATCGATAAAGAAACTGTATGGTATGTCCTTGTTACTTGTTTACTGAGTACTCAACAATGCTCAGGCCCGGGGAGCAGATTATATCGATTTTGCTCTACTGATCCCTTCCCTCTTAATTACAAACTGTGTGTTTATAATAAAAAAGAATTAGGTTCGTTTATTTCAGATAAATTAAAGGGATTTGGTGGGATAAGAAGGTATCGCACAATAGGGAATCAATCTAAAAAAAACTTCGTATGGATTAGGGAAAGGTGGTCGGATTTGCATAGGATTGTTGAAGAGTGAGCCCCTCCCCATTGTCTGGACAGAAAAAGGGCTTCTTTAAGGTGATATTTGTACCTGCGTTGAATGATTTCATAGTATCCGCCATCTTGTCAAAAAAACGAGGCTCTGAGAATCCATGTAAGCCTCGATCTTAGCTTGGTCCATGTCAAACCCTCTGCCTCAAATCAGTTGTCGAGATGCCATAATAGATTTCAAAAGGTGTTCGGTCATCAAGTGAGGCATGAGGCCTCTCGGTGTTATAAAAATAAAAATAATCGCTGAGCCCATCCTTGGCCACCGACACTGTCAGATAATCATGAAGATAAACTTCTTCATACTTTACCGTTCGCCACAGTCTCTCGACAAAGATATTGTCATAGAGACAGCCACGGCCATCCATGCTGATCCGGATTTCCTTCTCTTTTAACACATCAATGAATTCCTCACTCGTATACTGTGGCCCTTGATCCGAGTTAAAGATCTCAGGCCTTGAAATAAGAAGCGCTCGTTTTAATGCCTCGATGCAGAAGTCCCTCTCCAGCGTTATCGAAAGCTGCCAGGAAAGAACATACCGGCTGAACCAATCCATGATCACAACCAGATACACAAAGCCATGAAGCAAGCGGATGTATGTGATGTCGCTCGCCCAAACCTGATCCGGATGATCCACCCTAACTCCTTTTAACAGATAGGGATACTTCGTATGTTGGCGGTCCGATTGACTTATCCGAGGCTTAGGATAAAGGGCGTAAAGTCCCATCAGCCGCATCAATCGTCTGATCCTCTTTTTATTCACTCTATGGCCCTGACGACACAGCCAGGCTGTCATCTTTTCCACTCCGAATGTCGGCCTGCGTGTGTATTGCTCATCGATAAGACGCATCAGATATTCGTTGTAGCTATCGTCTCTCTCAGATCTGTAATAATAGGATGAACGGTTCAGTCCCAGCAGCTCACACTGGCGCGAAAGTGAAATTATTTGATTCTCTGAGCCCACTTCTTTCCTCTTCTCTACGACAGGAGTTTTTGCGATTTTTTTTTCAGCCAGTCTAACTCCACTTTCAACTGCCCGATTTGACGGTAAAGCTCATCGACAAGCTCCTCGGAATCTCTATCTTTTTTCTTCCGTCTGTCTGTGAAGAGATCTGGGAGGCATTCGAGAAGCTGCTTTTTCCACTTGCAGATCTGATTGGGATGAACCCCGAAGATACTGGACAGCTCAGCCAATGTTTTCTCCCCTTTAACCGCTTCCAGCGCCACCTTAGCCCGGAATGTGGCATCATAACTCTTTCTCATGTTGACCATTTTACCATACCTCCTTTACGAGTTATGGCAGGTCAAATTTCACCTTATTGCACTGTCCAGTTTTTGGGGAGTAGTTCAGAGCTTATGAAACTTCGCGTGAAAACCGCTTGTTATGAGCATATTAATTTTGAGCAAAAAGCAGCGCACTTTGTTCAAAAAAGCTTTGTGGGTTTTGGCCCAAAACAGTCACGAAATTTTTGGCAGACTCTTGGATTATTTCGATATGAGATTCCAATCGATAGCAATATTACCAAGTGGCTGAACAATATAGGATTCCCTGTTAAGTTATCGACCACAGGATTAGCAGACTTAGATTATTATGAATTTGTAATGACTGGAATTCAGGAAATTTGTAGAAAATGTAATATTTTACCTTGCATTTTTGATGCCGCAATGTTTGCTAGTTTCGAAAAGGAATGGCCAGAAGATGATATTGTGTGGCAATAAACTGAATAAAAACAACAAGATTGATATTAATGAAATAGAATTCTTTCTTTTCTGGCCTCCGAGGGATTGTATTACAGCGTTTCAGACTGCCTCGCAAAAGACACTTATCCCATTAGCAAAGTTTAGAAATTCTACGGATTGATGTGTTTCTTCATGAATGCGAGGTAGCCATTCATCTGTTGTCTATAGATTTTACGCATTAAACCCGGTATGTGAGGAAAAGGAAAAACGACTCTCGATAATACATCTAGATAAATATCTTGAAAGTATTGCAAATTCCGAAGCATTCCGGTCACTGATTCCGATTTATTCCGGTCACTAAATCCGGAGCATTCCGGCCACCGATTCCGGTTTATTCCGGCCACTTTTTGTGGGGTTTCGGAATCCGGACTCACT
>JAEOTF010000043.1 GCA_016840025.1 Candidatus Hodarchaeota archaeon | reverse complement strand
TAATTCTCCACTTTCTTTTCTAAGATATAGAGCGTCTCCTTTGTTGTTCCATATGGCCTCCTGATTATTCCAGTAAAGAGAATCTCCAGTATTCATTCCTGATCCAGAATAAATTGTTACAATTTCTTCGGGGTCTATCACAAATTGGGGGAATGTAAAGATATGATTTGCCTCATCTTTTATTGTCCATCCTGTCATATCTATAGGAATGTCGCCTTTATTCCCAAATACTACATATTCATCGTTCAAGTTCTCATGGTCATTTCCTGCTGCGTCATAATGGAATTCAATAATATAGATATAGTCGGCATATGCTACATCTTTCTCCCAAATACCTAAGGCATTAAGTTTTGCGTAATATTCAGCTTCATTAAGCTCTTCTTCATATTTCAAGCCTGATTCCATGTAAACATTTGCCAATCCTTCTTTTACAAGCTGTACATTAACGAATATATCATCTACGAATACATATCGTAGAAGTCGGCCGTAACGATCCTTATCCTCAAAATCAGATTCTAACCTTACCTCTTTACCTAAAATAAGTGATGAGAGACGATCCTTAGCTTCTTCTTCAAATGGATATCCTTTTTCTGGAGCATTGATGCCAAGAAGTCTAACATCGCTACCATCTTCTAAAACAATTGAATCCCCATCAATGACATCTTTTACTATATAGCTTGAAGGTTCGGTAATTGTGGGAGATTTGATGGTAGTTGTGAATGTTGTAAATCGAGTAGTACGGCTGATTGTGGTAGTTAGAGGAGTTGGTGGTGTAGTCACTGATGTGGTTACCATGGGCGTTTGCTCTGTCCCAGATTTAGGAGGAAGTGAAAAAATCACACCTATCCATACTAAACTTACAACAACTCCCAAAACAGCAATGTTCCGAGCCAACTTTTTATCTTTTGATTTCAAAGAAAAATATCCGATTATACTTCCTGCAAAAGCCAGAAGAATGGGTAAAAAGTACCAAGAAATTGATGGTTTCACTCGATCAATTGTTTTATCCTCGATTTTTGCTATTGAGATATTAGACTTAGCCGATTTTATGAAATCTATGCACATCTTTTTAGTTGGATAGGTATCACTTGATGAAAGAATGATTTCGTTATTTGATGCTCTTAATCTAAACCGGAATTGATCTTTTGAGTCCTTAATGATCTCAAATCTTGGACGCATTAATATCAATAAATTAATACTGTAATTCTCAATAAAAATTTGCTTTTAATTCGCGTGCGCTTAAAACATTGCAATATTGATTGGCATGATTAATAATTATGTTAAATATGCATACTAGTTTTTTATTTAAATATATTTTTTTAATCCATTCTTTCAAGCATTTCTTTGAACAGAATGCGAATTTCTTATTTTCAAATTCAAATGTAATGACATCATTAAATATTGTTTCTTTCTTATAGTTGCTACAAGCATACAATTCGTTTTCTCCTTTCATTTTCACTCATGCTCCTTATCTATTATCAAAAAATAGAGAGAATGACTGATTCATGAAAATTCTCTAGTTTATTTTATAAATTTGAGAGTAAATCCTTACAAGTGTGAGGAGTATGAAATTAAAAATTGGACTGTAGTAGGATATACAGAATTCAAGATTTGATAATATGATTAAGAAATGATATTTAATATATTTCTGAAACCTTATTGTATATTATACTGTTTTTTATGAGGGATTATATTGAGTGAATCTATTGGCCCATATTGCCCTCATTGTTCGTCTAAACTTCCAACAAATTATGTTCGTTATGAAGGCATGTCTGCCTTTTGCTCTAACTGTGGTAAAAGATATACAGTTACAAAAGAAATGATGATGCGTCCAACAGATGAAATCGAAGAGACCCATTCAAAGAGACAATTTTCTTCTGTTAAGATAGTTGGATTAATTCTCATTACTTTATTGATTGGAATGGGAATTGGGTATGGTATGGCTCCTATTTCAGAATCTGGCCAACAAACAATAACATTAACAGAATCTGCAAAGGTAGATATATCTACTGTTACTAGAACTGTTACAAAAACTGTTACCACTCAACCATCAATAGCCACACCAAAAGCAGAAGGGGAATGGACAACAATTTATACCTTCAAAGGAATTGATGATAAGACAAGTGAAGATTTTAACGTTCCTGTAAATTATTGGCGATTTAAATACACTGTTCAAGCCGAACACGAAAAATATGCACATTTCTCGGTGTATATCTACCTCTCTAATGAAAAAACCTATGAGGAAAGAGTGAGTTTTCATAGATCAGGTTCAGATATTAGTTATGTAAGGGCCGGTCCAGGTAATTTTTATATCGATGTTAATGCTGCCAATCTTAGATCTTGGACTATAGAGGCCCAAATCCAAAAATAATTCAGAATAAACAAAACTTGAATTAGCGCGCGCTTTTATAAATGACAATATTACTACATGAATTATGAAATGTATTGAGCAAATCCTATCTCGCAGAAGCATCAGAAAGTTCAAGAATAAACCCGTAAGTGAGGAGGTTTTGAATAATATCTTAGAAGCTGGTAGACGCTCACCCTCAGCGACAAATATGCAACCTTGGCACTTTGTTATAGCAAGAGACCAGAAAGCAAAAGAAGCTTGTTCCTATGGAGGATTTAACAGATTTACTAGTGACGCCTCTTTCGTAGTGGTAGGTTTATACAAACAGTCTGAGGTAATTATTGAGAAGCTTTCCTTGATG